>JAIWOA010000083.1 GCA_020217115.1 Calditerrivibrio sp.
AAAATCGTATCCTCTGAGATTGAAACATATTTAAAACCGCTCCATGGTGTTATTGAAGAGTATTTTCAGATAGGTGGACCATATTTTAAAAAGAGTCTTGTAGATTATATTATAAGTGATCAGATTAAATTGGTTCCTCTTGCTGTTCTTATGCTTTTTCTGGTGGTAATAGTTAGCTTAAGATCATGGTACGGAGCTTTTTCACCAATTATTACTGCTGGATTAAGTGTAATCTGGACCTTTGGGTTTATGGGTATGGTTGGCATACCCATAAATATAATAACTGTAATAATTCCTGCCCTTGTAATAGTCATAGGTTCTACAGAGGATATTCATATTGTTTCAGAATATTTTGAGGGGCTTGAGCATAAACAGGATAGAAATTTTGCCATAGAATTTATGGCCAGCAAAATGGGTATAGCAATATTGCTTACAGGATTTACAACAGTTGCCGGATTTGCGTCCATTATAGTTAATGATATAACCGTATTGAAACAGTTTGGTATTGTTACAACCTTTGGATTGATTTCAAACTTTGTTATCACTGTGTTCTATACTCCGGCAATGTTGATGCTGAGGGGACCATTAAAGGCGCCAACCCATTCTGATTCTGGTAAAGAGAGTAACTTTGAAAAAATAGGTAATTTTGCTTTAAAAATAGTTTACTGGAATAGAGGGTTGGTTTTTGGAATTGTTGCTGTCTTTACTTTAATTGTTGGTTTTGGGATGTACTATGTTAAAATAAACAATGATACTGTGAGCTATTTTAAGAAGAGATCTGATATAAGGATAAGAGCTGATAAAGTTAAGGAAAGCCTTGCTGGGGCTCAAAATTTTTATATTGTTGTTGATACTGGGAAACCTAATGCATTTAAAGAACCACATAATTTGAAAGAGATTTACAAAATTGTAAAGCATCTAAATGAAACAAAATATTTTGATAAAGCTATAGGTATCAGTGATTTTATTTCTCTGGTAAATCAGGAGATGAACGAGGGGAATAAAAAGTTTTATACAATACCTGATAGCAAGGAACTTGTTTCCCAATACTATTTAATGTTTCATAGAAAGGATTTAGAAAATAATGTTAATTCTGATTTTAGTAAGGCTAATATAATTGTTAAACATAATATGACATCTTCTTACGATCTAAAAAATGCCGTTCTGGAGGTTCAGAACTATATTAATAATAATATAGACCCCTCCCTAAAAGTTAAATTTACAGGGGAGAATATCCTTGTAAATGCTGCAGCTGATACAATAGCAGTTGGGCAAGCCTGGTCTATAACTTTGATACTTTTTATTATATTTGTAATAATTTCTATACTATTTCTCAATATTAAAGCAGGATTGCTTAGTCTGGTGCCAAATATTATTCCAATATTCTTTGCTTTTGGTATTATGGGGTATTTTGGAATAGATCTGAATGTTGGTACGGCTATGATAGCCGCAATTTCCATAGGGATTGCTGTGGATGATACCATACACATTATGGTGAGGTACAATTCAGAGCTAAAGAGGATGGGAGATCAGGATTTAGCTATAAGGGAGACTATCCATAGTGAAGTCAGAGCTGTTATATCCACATCTATTGCACTAACACTTGGATTTAGTGTGTTAGTTTTATCAAATTTTTTGCCAGTAATACATTTTGGATGGCTTAGTGCCATGGTTATGGTGATAGCTTTAATAGCTGATCTGATTATAACGCCACTTCTTTTATCTAAGACGAGACTTATTACCCTTTGGGATATGCTGAATATTAAGCTGAAACAGAGTGTTTTTTCCTCAGAATTATTTGAAGGTATGAAGAAATGGCAGATTAAAAAACTTATCCTATCATCAAAAATGAAAGAATTCAAAGCTGGTGATTATATTGTTAAACAAGGGGAGAAGGAAAGAACATTTTATCTTATCCTTGATGGTATTGCAGATGTAATAAAAGAGAAACCTGATGGAGAAAAATTTAAAATTACAAGTTTTGGCGATGGACAATTCTTTGGTGAGATCGCTTTGTGTGGTGATGTTGAACGAACTGCTAATGTGGTTGCAGTAACTGACTGCTTAACTCTTGAATTTGATTGGGACTCCCTTGAAAGAATCAGAATCTTTTTACCAAATATAACAGCCAGATTTTTTATGAATCTTTCAAAGGTAATGGGGTTGAGACTTAAGGAAACTACAGAAAAAATAGCTAAGGGGGTATAGATGAGGTATTTTTTGATGTTTTTACTTTTATCCTTTTCTTTGAATTTGTATGCAGATGATTTTGATATTTTTGATAAAATAGAGGGGCCAAAAGTTATTGAAAACAAAAAAGAGGGGATTTTGAGTAAGCTTTCTAAGGGTGCTGACTTCAATTTAGTATTTAGATATTATCATTTTTTGAAAGATATACAGGATGATACAGGTGAAAAGGACCTAAGGAAAGACTTTGCCAGTGTTATGTTTGAACCTAAGCTTAAGTATGATTTTAGAAATACAATAGTTAATTTTAGGGGCTGGATAGAGTATGGTAACGAAAAAGATACGTATAAAGGTATAGGTGATGAACCAAGGGATAATAGTAGAAATCGAAGATATTTACAGCTTTCAGAATTAAATACTGTTAGTTCATTTGGTAATTTTGAACTGACACTTGGTAAAAAAAGTGTTAAGGTAGGAGTTTCTACTCTATATTCCCCTGCAGATAGATTTAAAGTTGCTGAGGGGAATGATCCAATAGATCTTAAAGAGATTGGACTCTGGCAGATCAGGGGTGATTATTTTAAAAATGATACTACGTATACATTGGTTTTTTTGCCAGTCTACAACGAATCAAAGGTTCCCTCAAAGATCACAAGGTGGAGTGGTGAAAATGATAACGAATCAACATCTACAGAATTTGATGGAGTGTCTGAGGATGACATAAATAAAGAGGTTGTGAATATTACACCTCAAAACTTTAGCTATCTGGCTAAGGTTAAAACTATATTAAAGGGTTGGGATCTCTTTGCTGCAGGATATTATGGTGTTTCACCCTATGCAGTATTAAGGAAAGATGTAAACAATTCCAATAAATATTACAGAGAACATCCTATGGTATCATCTATAAGCTCTGGTTTTGCGACTACCTATAAAAAATTTGAGTTTCATGGTGAGGGTTATCTCCAACATTCTCCACAGGGTAAAGATGACGACTTTTTTAACTATGTGTTAGGTTCTACTTACACCCTCGATGAGTGGGTTCAATATATATGGCTTGATAGAATTGATGCTACTATAGAGTATGCTGGTGAATTAGTTTTAAAGGATCAGTATGCAGATAATTATGAAAGAAGTTCCAGAGATCAAAGGGCAGGAAGGAACAATATTTTGGGCAGATTTAATGCAAAGGTAAATGAGAAGTTTAATCTGGAGTGGTATTTTACGAGAAACTTTGATGATAAAGGTTATATGCATCATTATGGTGCAATATATAAATTTAAAGGTGGTATAAGTCTTAAGGCATTCTTCGATTTCTTTGATGGACCGAAAGACAGTTACTATGGAAAATGGAGAAACAACGACAGGTTTATGACATTTTTAGAGTATAAATTTTAGAAAAAAATTCTATTGGGGGCTACTTTTTGTAGCTCTCTATCTTTACAATTCTATTTGCAATTATTTTTGTGCGATTTGTTACAAACTTTTGGTTACTTTTAGGATTGTATTTTATTGGATTTGGAAGTATGGCAGCGATTTGGGCAGCTTCCGTTACGTTGAGTGAAGATGCTGATTTGCCAAAATAGTACATAGCAGCTTCCTGTACTCCAAATATACCATCCCCCATTTCTGCTATGTTTAGATATATTTCTAATATACGTTTTTTAGAAAGTACCTGCTCCATTCTGTAGGTTATTATAGCTTCTTTTATTTTCCTTAGTGGATTTTTTGATGGGGAGAGGTAGATGTTTTTTGCCACCTGTTGTGATATGGTACTGGCTCCATATTTGAATCTCCCAGATTTAAAATTTTCCTCAAAAGCATTCTGAATAGCTTCAAAATCGAAACCATCATGTTGCCAGAATCTTGCATCTTCAGATACTATGACTGCAAGCCTCATACTTCGAGATATTTGTGCAAGGGGAACCCATGAATGTCTTATCTTTTTGTTTAACCCTTGATCATCCCACTGTTTCATTCTATATTTCATAAAGGATGTAGGTATTGGGTTTTCTTTTACAAGTTTTTTTACGTCATAAAAGAAAGCAGGTACTATATATAAGATAGACGCAACAAATACTAAAAATATTATATACAAAATAACTCTTTTTATTTTCATGAAAGGGGAATATATACTCTTTTCATTAAATGTCAATCATATCAAGCCATCAATTTTAATATCTTCTCAAATCTATTTCTTTCTTCTGCAGTTGTCATAACGATAAGGGTATCATCCTTTTGGAGTATATAGTCTTTAGGTGGGTTATATACCCAGCCATTTATGCATTTTACTGCTAATAAAAGTATCTCTTTAAATTTATCTATATTCATCGATTCGATATCTTTACCAACAAATAGATCTGGAATTTGTATCTCTTCTATTCTTAAATTCTTTTCTTTGTCTCTTAGCATCATATCAAGGAATGTTACAACTGTGGGTCTGACCATTTCAGATGTCATTCTCAAACTACCTATAAATGTGGGTGATATAACTGAATCTGCACCAGCTTTTTTTATTTTATCTACATTTTTTATATCTCTACACTGTGTTACAATTCTTAGATTGTTATTGGCTTGTCTTGCTGTTATTGTTATTACTATGTTACTTTTATCATCCTCTGCAACAGCGAAAAGACCTTTGGCATTTTTGATACCTGCCTTTTCAAGGGTCTCAATGTCAGTGGGGTCTCCTATTATGTACATTAACTTATTAAAAGATTCTCTAAATTTTTCAATTTTTTTCTCTTCATTGTCTACAATAACAAAATCCCTTTTTGTATCATAAAGTTCTTTAGCAATATATAAGCTCATATCTTCAATTCCACACAAGATATAATGGGAAGAAAGTTTCTTTATTATTTTTTCCATTTTTTTCCTCCTATGTTTTTTATTTATTTCCCCTTCAAGTATAAATGCGGTAAAGTTTGACAAAATATATGTCAGAATTCCTATTCCAAAAATAGCTACAAATATTGTGAATATTCTACCTGAAGGGTTATTGTTTAAATCTATTATCTCTCCATAACCTATTGTTGTGATTGTTATCATTGTCATATAGAAACAATCAATAATAGAATATTTAAAATCTCCTATTATATAGTATCCAAAGGTTGAGATTGTAATATGTAAAGCTAACAAAGCAAGAACAAACAACAATTTCCTAATAAATTGATCCAATATTTCACCACCAGATTATTTATTCAATTTATGATTATTTATTTTTGTTTGTCAATATCTTTGTTGATCTTCATGGAATAAATTTTACTTGATATTTATGTTTAAAATATATAATATTTATCAGTACAATTTAGTGGAGGTTACCATGAAGGCAGTTTTATGTAATGGCTTTGGAAGTGTTGATGTCCTTGAAATAAAGGATGTAGATATCCCTTTACCTAAAGATAATCAGGTTTTAATAAAAGTTATGGCTTCATCCATAAATAGACCAGATCTTGTTCAAAGAGAAGGGAAGTATCCACCACCTCCTGGTGAATCTGAAATACTTGGTCTTGAAGTAGCTGGTATTATTGAAGATGTTGGTAGCAGTGTTGAAGGTTGGTCAAAGGGTGATCGAGTTATGACACTTGTTGGGGGTGGAGGTTATGCTGAATATGCTGTTGCCTACGCCAACCATTTGATAAAAATACCTGACAATATGAGTTTTGAGGCAGCTGCCTGTATCTGTGAGTCCTACATAACTGCTTTTTTAAATATATTTATGCTTGGAGAATTAAAAGATGGAGAAATTGCCCTGGTTCATGGTGGTGGAGGTGGTGTTAATACTGCAGGTATACAACTGATAAAGGCTTTAGCACCAAAATCCAAAATAGCTGTGACATCTGCCCCTGAAAAAATGGAAGGGGTGAAGTCATTGGGCGTAGATCTTGTAATAAACTACAAAGAGACTCCTGATTTTAGCGATCTGATCAAAGATTTTACAAATAAGAAGGGTGTAGATGTTATACTTGATCACGTTGGAGCAAAATATCTTGATCCAAATATAAAATCTCTTGCCTATGCAGGTAGATTGGTAATTATAGGTGTTATTAGTGGAATCAAGGCTGAATTAAATATAGGTCTGTTGATGGTAAAACGTCATAAGATAATTGGTTCAGTTTTAAGATCAAGGCCTGTTAGCGAAAAAGGAGAGATTGTAGCTGAGTTTACAAGGCGTGTATTGCCAAAGCTTGCTGATGGAACTATTGTTCCAATCATAAGTAAAGTGTTTACCCTTGATCAGGTGAAAGATGCCCATAGAATGATGGAAGAGGATAAACATTTTGGTAAGATTGTTTTAAAAATAGGGGAATAGATTTTATAATGTAATTTTTTCACTCAGGCACTGAAAAAGTACTTGCATATTGTATCTTTTTCTGGTAAAAATTCATCCCCAATTCGCACGCTGGGTTATTCAGTATTGGCTTGTGCCTTTTAAGGTGCTTATATTGAACAGCGGAGGATAAAACAAAACAGGAGGAAAGATGTCACATATTTCTATGAAAAGCCTTTTAGAGGCAGGTGTTCACTTTGGTCATCAGACCAAAAGATGGAATCCAAAGATGACAAAGTATGTCTTTGGCAAAAGAAACGGGATCTACATAATAGATCTTCAGAAAACAGTTCAGTGTTTTAATCAAGCCTTTGAGTTTGCGAGGGATATGAGTCAGAAGGGTGCAAAGTTTCTTTTTGTTGGCACCAAAAAACAGTCTCAAGATGCAACAAAAGGTGCAGCTGAGAGATGCAACAGTTTTTATGTGCACAACAGATGGTTAGGTGGAACTCTTACAAATTTTGAGACTATCAAAACAAGGATCAAAAGACTTAAAGAACTTGAGGAGATGTTCTCTTCAGGTTATATAAATAGGTTTCACAAAAAAGAGATTTCAATGATTAAAAAGGAATATGACAAACTTTACAAAAATCTCGCAGGGATAAAAGATATGGAAGAGATTCCTGATGTAATGTTTGTTATCGATATAAAAAGGGAGCAAAATGCCATTGCTGAGGCAAAAGCTCTTGGTATTCCTGTTATTGCAATAGTTGATACAAATTGTGACCCAGAACAGGTCGATTTTCCTATACCCGGTAATGATGATGCTATAAAAGCTTGTCAGCTTATAGCCGATAGGATTGCAGATGGTATTAATGAAGGTAGACAGATGAGAGAAGAGGATCTTGTAAATGAGATTGCAAGTGCTTCCCATGAAGATGAAGATATCCCTATGGATGAAATTATAAATCAGACTGTTGAAAAGCTTGATGTGTTTGAGGAGGAAGAGTAATGGCTGAAATTAGTGCTGCTTTAGTTAAAGAATTGAGGGAGAGAACCGGTGCAGGGATGATGGACTGTAAGAAAGCCCTTTCTGAAGTTGGTGGAGATCTTGAACAAGCTATCGAATATCTGAGAAAGAAAGGATTGTCATCTGCTGCTAAAAAGGCTGGGAGAATAGCTGCTGAAGGGATAATTGCTGAATATATAGATGGTAATAAGGGAGTTATTGTAGAAGTAAACAGTGAAACAGATTTTGTTGCAAGAAATGAGGAATTTGTCAATTTTGCTAAAGAGATAGCAGCTAACATAGTCAAGAACAATGTCAATACAGTTGAAGAGCTACTTAATTCAAAATTCAATGGTGGTGATTCTGTTAATGATGTTTTAAATACAAAAATTGCCAAAATAGGTGAAAAGATAGATATAAGAAGATTTTCCAGAATGGAGGGTGGGCTTGTCGCTACTTACATACACCTTGGTGGTAAGATAGGTGTTATAGTTAAGCTTGATGGTGGAGATCAGGCACTTGCTAAGGATATATGCCTTCACATTGCTGCTTCTAATCCTATGTATCTCGATAGCTCCAGTGTTGACCCAGAATTTATAAAAAAAGAGGAAGAGATACTCACTGCTAAGCAAAAAGAAGCTGGCAAGCCAGATAATATAATTCCAAATATTGTTAAAGGACAAATTGCAAAATACCTTAAGGAAATTTGTCTTATGAGCCAGCCATTTGTAAAAAATCCTGACATGACTATTGAGCAGCTTCTGGCAGAAAAAAAAGCCAAAATTGTTCAGTATTCAAGGTATCAAGTAGGTGAGGGTATCGAAAAAAAGCAGGAAAATTTTGTGGAAGAGGTAATGAAACAGATCAAGGGTTAGTTTGCCCTCTTGAAGTTTCTTTTAATGTAATTGCAAAGTTGAATAAATTCTAAGGGCAGTTTATCTGCCCTTATTTTTTTATAATATCAATTATTGGTTGTTATATGGGTAGTTTTTATCTGTAAAATAAGGGACAAGACAGCCTATGACCCTTGGAATACAGGTCATTCTTACACTGTATTTTGATTTATTCCCTTCTTTCTTTATATTTAGTATACCGAGCTTGAGCATTATTCTTAAATGTTTTGTCACATTACTACGTTCAAAATCAAAATATGATTCAATTTCATAAACATACTTTGGAGATTCCCATAGTATTTGTAGAATTTTGAGCCTATGTTCATCGGACATAGCCTTGAAGACAGCACTCAAATTCGAAATCATTTCATCGCTAATATCGCTAATATCATGTTCCATAATATAACCAACCCAAAATTTTATAAGTAACAAAAAAAGGGGAGAATAGGATAATTCTCTCCCCAACTTAATTTTTTTATCTATTTAACTTGAGCTTTGCCAGGACCTGCATAGCCTACGTTAGAGTTCAGGTAGAACATTTTGCTAACATCAGCATTGCAATCCTCTTTCAATCCAGAATACATTTCACCAGCTCTTGAACCTGTTGCACATACAAAAACAACATATTTATCTTTTGGTATTCTTGAAAGAACAGACTCACACCCTTTTTCTTTATATATATCATTTATATATATATGCTGAGCACCTTCAAAATGTCCAGCTGCAAATTCAAAGGGGGTCCTTACATCTATGATTTGAACATTTGCTGGTTTTTTGCCTTGAATTTCTGTTATGAAGAACTGTTTGTCAACTTCCCCTTCTTCTTTGCCGGGCTTTATTTTACCAATGGTATATTGTTGTTTCGCTTCAGGTTTTGCTACCTGAGCAACAGATTGAGATTTTTCTGCACCACACCCTACAAAAAATAAATTTGAAATCACAACTGCTAAAAGTAATTTTTTCATATATACCTCCTTATAAGTTACCATTAAAGACAAATGTCATTTTGTAGCCTGCATTGAATATCTTTTCTGCAGCGGCATAGTTTTCTTTTGGATTGTTAGATCCAGTTACAACTATGTTTTTTGCTTTATCAATGTTTTGAGATAAAAACTTATCTACTTCATCAAATTTTACTAATACAGCACCATCATTAAGGTATTTTTTTGCCCCCTTATCTGTAACTTCTTGATAGTAAGCACCTTCCACCCATACAGGTCCTTTAACGAAAGCTTTAAGATTGGTATAACCTTTTTCTTTAAACTGTTTCAGATCGTTTAAACTCATTGGGCAAGGTCTACCAACTCCAGATATAATTTCTACATCCATAGGTAAATTAAGTTTTTGAAATTCTGGGAAGAGTCTTTCAAATTTTGCGTCATAGATATTTATTGCAGTTGGTATATGACCAACATCATAGTTCCTCGCTGGTCTTGCATCAACAAAGATTACTGTTTTTTTACCTTCAATTGCATCATTAAGTTTTGACCTAACATAGTTAAAGTCAACAGGTAAAAGGTTGTTAGCTGCACATTCTTTGAGAATCACTTCTGCTGGTGGGAGAACTATTGAAGGTCCAGAATCTGCAAACAAAGGGATTGAAAAAATTGCAAAAACTAAAATAATAAAAAATTTCTTTAACATAATTCCTCCTTTCCTAAGTTGTTTTGTGAATAAAAGTTCACTAAACAATCTATATAAAAAAATATACGATGTCAATAAAAATGTGAAAAACAATTCACATTCTTTTTTAAAATTTAAAATATTATTGATTATAATTTTTTAATGTGATATGAAAAATTTTAAACTAATTCTGGGGTTTTTTATGATAAGAAAAATTTTGTTTATATCGTTTTTTATTTTTTATTCATTGAGTTCTTTTGCTCAATCTGGTTCTGTCATTGTTATATCAATTGATGCTCTACATCCTGATGCAATAAAGGCTGTAAAACCTGAAAATATAGGTAAATTGATGAATAAAGGTGTTTACAACCTTAATGGTAAAAGTGTTAACCCACCTAAGACACTTATATCTCATACTGCGATGTTTACAGGACTATTACCTGAAGATAGTGGTTATACTTCCAATGTCTGGAAAGTTGGTGAACCTACAGTAAAAGGTTCAACAATCTTTGAGGATGCCAAAAAAAATGGGTTTAAAACATATTATGTTTATTCAAAACAGAAGCTTGGTTTTTTAGAGAATAAATTTATTGACAGGTCGATTTTTGGAAAAGATGATTCTGTTGCAATAGTAGAAAAAATAATTAAAAATGAAAAGAAGCCATTTTTTATCTTTTTACATATAAGTGGTCTTGATGATGTTGGGCCAAAATATGGTTTTTTATCTAATGAGTATCTGGATGAATTTAAGCTTATTGATGAGGATCTAAAAGATATCATCGATTATTTTATAAAATTAGATAAATCTACAATCATTGTTACAAGTGACCATTCTGGACATGAAAAAGAACATGGAACCGAAGATCCAGAAGATTATAAATTGCCTTT
>JAIWOA010000168.1 GCA_020217115.1 Calditerrivibrio sp.
AATCGGGCATCAGGAGAATATATGGGTAAAGTATCTGTAGTATTTCCAGGTCAAGGTTCCCAGTACGTCGGTATGGGAAAGGATTTTTATGACAGTTTTATAGAGTCAAAGACAATTTTTGAAAAAGTTGACAATACACTAAAATATAAATTGTCTGATATAATTTTTAATGGTACAGAGGATGAACTAAAGATTACATACAATACACAGCCTGCTCTACTCACAGTGAGCATGGTAATATGGGAATTTGCAAAAGAAAAAATTAAGCCTGATTTTTTTGCAGGACATTCCCTCGGTGAATATTCTGCAATAGTTGCAGCTGGTGGGATGTCTCTGGAAGATGCAGCCCTTGCAGTTCACAATAGGGGTAAATTCATGCAGGAGGCAGTTCCTGTAGGTACTGGTGCAATGGCAGCAGTGTTGAGTATGGATGAATCAGTAGTACTTGAAACGTGTAGGGAGATTTCAAGGGAAGGTTTTATAGTAGAACCAGCTAATTTTAATTCTGATGCTCAAATTGTGGTTGCCGGACATGCAGATGCAGTAAATGCATTTATAGAGAAATTAAAGGAAAAAGGTGGACGTAAAATTGTAAAGCTCCCTGTCAGCGCACCTTTCCATTGCTCATTAATGAAACCTGCAGAGATCAAGATGGCGCAATATCTGGATGGAGTACAGATAAGAAACCTACACACTCCAGTATTCAACAATGTTTATGCCGATAAAGAAATCTCATCTGAAGATGTTAAAAGAGCTTTAATAGAACAAGTGTCAAGTGCTGTAAAATGGACATCCCTTGTAAAAAATATGATTTCTGAAGGTGTCGACACCTTTATAGAGGTTGGAGCAGGTAATGTTTTAACCGGTCTAATAAAGAAAATAGATAAAAATGTTAGATGTTACAATGTATCAACTGTAAAAGATCTCGAAACATTGGGAGGATATCTTGTTTAAGGGGAAAACTATATTAGTCACAGGTGCATCAAAGGGTATTGGCAGATCAATCGCTCTTGAGTTTGCGAGGCTTGGTGGGAATGTGTGCATAAACTATTCATCAAGCAACGAAAGTGCATTGGAAGTTTTAGAAGCCACAAGAGTCTTTGATTGCCAGGCTGATATTTTTAAATCAGATATATCTGATGAATCTTCTGTAAAAAATATGTTTGATGAAATAGAGAAAAAATTTGGAACGGTGGATATTCTCGTAAATAACGCTGGTATTACAAAGGATAACATATTGATGAGGATGAAATCAGAGGAGTGGGATAATGTATTAAACATAAATCTTAAGGGTGCTTTCAATTGTATAAAGGCTGCATCTAAGGGGATGATGAAAAAAAGGTATGGTAAAATAATAAATATTTCAAGTGTAGTAGCCTTTACAGGTAACATCGGTCAGGCAAATTATATTTCAAGTAAAGCTGGCTTAATTGGGTTAACAAAGTCCTCTGCCATTGAGCTTGCTCCAAGGGGAATAAGGGTCAATGCAATTGCACCAGGCTTCATTGAAACAGATATGACAAAAAGTCTGACTGAAGATGTCAAAAATGCTATGCTTTCAAAAATACTTTTAGGGTATTTTGGAAAGCCGGAGGATATTGCAAAGGCATCAGTATTTCTTGCTTCACCTGACTCAGATTATATCACTGGAACAGTTTTACATATAAATGGTGGGATGTTCTTAGGATAATATTAATTAATAACCAAAAAAAACAATAAAAAGGAGGAATCCACTATGGCTGATGTAGCAGAAAAAGTAAAAAAGATTATTGCTGAGCAACTTAACATCGATGAAGCTCAAGTAAAACCAGAGGCATCTTTTATTGACGATCTTGGGGCAGACTCCCTTGATACAGTAGAACTTATAATGGCCCTCGAAGAAGAATTTGATATTGAGATTCCAGATGATGTTGCTGAGAAAATCAAAACTGTCGGAGACGCGATAGAACAAATATCTAAAATGAAGTCTTAGTTATTTGAGAAGGGGGTCTTGACATCCCCTTTTTTTCCGGAGGAACTATGAAGAGAAGAGTAGTAATTACTGGTATAGGGTTGCTTACACCTGTTGGAAACGGAACAGATGAAACCTTTAGCTCCCTTTTGGAAGGGAAAAGTGGAGCCGGATTAATCACGTATTTTGATACTACAGATTTTCCTGTAAAAATAGCTGCTGAAGTAAAAAATTTAAATAAAGAAGATTATGTAGACAAAAAAGATATAAGAATATTTGACAATTTTATAATTTTTGGATTGGTTGCATCAGAGATGGCAAGAAAACATGCAAATCTTGATTTATCAACAATAGATCTGGAGAGAGCTGGGGTTGTTATAGGTTCTGGTATTGGTGGAATGTCAACAATTGAAGAAACCTGTGAAATTCTGAGAACAAAGGGTAACAAAAGGATATCACCATTTCATATACCTTCATCAATTATAAATATGGCAAGTGGAGCTGTATCCATAAGATATGGGCTTAAAGGTCCAAATACAAGTGTGGTAACTGCTTGCGCAACAGGTACACACGCAATTGGAGATGCTTTCAAAATTATACAAAGAGGGGATGCCGATCTTATATTTGCAGGTGGTTGTGAAAGTGCTATAACTCCAACTGCTGTAGGTGGTTTTTCCAATATGAAAGCCTTGTCGAGAAGAAATGATGATCCTACAAAAGCTAGTAGACCATTTGATAAAGATAGAGATGGTTTTCTTATGGGAGAAGGAGCTGGTATAGTCATTTTGGAGGAGTTAGAGCATGCTCTAAAAAGAGGGGCTACAATCTATGCTGAAGTTGTTGGTTATGGTCTTACTTCAGATGCCTATCACATAACAGCACCTGACGAAACAGGGGATGGCGCAAGAAGATGTATGATGATGGCAATAAAAGATGCTGGTATCTCAACAGAGGAAGTAGATTACATAAATGCACATGGAACATCTACACCATACAACGATGTTATTGAAACAAGGGCTATCAAAGCAGTATTTGGTGAACATGCATACAAACTTGCAATAAACTCAACAAAGTCTATGAC
>JAIWOA010000169.1 GCA_020217115.1 Calditerrivibrio sp.
GGCACAAAATATGTTGTCTGCAATGCCGATGAAGGTGATCCGGGTGCATTTATGGATAGATCGATACTTGAAGGTGATCCACACAGTATAATTGAGGGGATGATTATAGCTGGCTACGCTGTGGGAGCTTCCCACGGTTATATTTATGTGAGGGCTGAGTACCCCCTTGCCATAAAAAGACTAAAAATTGCCATTAAACAGGCAGAATCCTACAGACTGTTGGGTAAAAATATAGGGAACAGTAACTTTTCTTTTGATCTTGAGTTGAGGCTTGGGGCTGGAGCATTCGTTTGTGGTGAAGAAACTGCTCTAATATCATCGATAGAAGGGAAAAAGGGGAATCCAATACCCCGACCACCATACCCTGCTGAAGCTGGTGTAAGAGGTTACCCAACCCTTGTCAACAATGTTGAGACCTTTGCCAATATTGCTGCGATTATTGAAAAGGGTGCAGATTGGTTTAATTCTATCGGTACAGAAAAAAGTAAAGGGACAAAGGTGTTTGCCCTTGCTGGTAATGTTAAAAATACAGGACTTGTTGAAGTACCGATGGGGATAACATTAAAGGAATTAATTTTTGATATAGGTGGAGGGATTCCGGATGGGAAACGGTTTAAAGCTGTACAGACAGGTGGACCATCAGGTGGGTGTATTCCAGAGGAATTTCTAAATACACCAATAGACTATGAGTCGATGCTCTCTTTAAATTCTATTATGGGATCTGGTGGTATGATTGTAATGGATGAAGACACATGTATGGTGTCAGTGGCAAAATATTTTATGGAATTTTGTATGACTGAATCCTGTGGTAAATGTGTACCATGTAGAACAGGTACGCTTCAGATATACGACATACTTGATAGAATCTCAAGGGGAGAAGGGAAAGAGGATGACATCCCAATTATGCTAAATCTTTGTAACCTTATGAAAAAAACATCTCTCTGTGGTTTGGGGCAATCAGCACCAAATCCAGTTCTAAGTACTTTTAAATATTTCAAGGATGAATACTTCGAACATATTTTACATAAATTCTGTCCTGCTGGCAGATGTAAATTTGAGGGGGTAAAGGAAGATGAAGATTAAAACATTGAAGATTGATGGGATAGATATATCTGGAAGGGAGGAACAGACAATATTTGAAGTAGCAAGGGAAAATAATATTTTTATACCTACCCTTTGCTATCTGGAGGGTTTAAAGCCGATAGGTGGATGTAGAGTCTGCCTTGTTGAAGTGGATGGGAAAAAACTCTTGCCATCCTGTATAACAAAGATAGAGGAAGGGATGGAGATTCGCACAGATACAGAGGAGTTAAGAAACTATAGAAAATTAATAGTAGAGCTTATTTTTGCAGAAAGAAACCATATCTGCTCTATATGTGTAGCTAATGGGAATTGTGAATTACAAAATCTGTCTGTCAAACTAAATATAGATCATTTTGAGATGCCAAATAAATATCCAAAATGTGAAGTTGATATGACCCATGAACGTTTTGGAATGGATCACAACAGGTGTATTTTGTGTGCAAGATGTGTAAGGGTTTGTAGTGAAATTGAAGGTGCAAATACACTTGATATAATGGGGAAGGGATCAAAGGCAAGGGTTTTTGCAGATTTAAATCAGGGTTGGGGTAGTGCAGAGAGCTGTACCAGCTGTGGAAAATGTGTTCAGGTATGCCCTACGGGAGCTCTATTTGAAAAATCAAAACCTATTGGGTACAACAAAAAAAGGGATTTTTTGACCTATTTAAAAGTGATGAGGAGTAACGATTTATGAAAAAAAGTTTGGCTACTGTCTGGCTTGATGGATGTTCTGGATGTCATATGTCTTTTTTAGATATCGATGAAAGGTTGTTAGAGGTGTCCCAACATTTTGATATTGTTTATAGCCCCCTTGTGGATTTTAAAGAATTTCCTGATAATGTTTTTATAACCCTTGTGGAGGGATCTGTAAGCAGCTATGAGGATATAGAAAAGGTAAAAAATATAAGGAAAAAAACAGAATATCTGGTATCCATTGGAGATTGTGCAATAACAGGAAATATCCCATCGATGCGCAATACTTTTGATCTAAAAGAGGTATTAAATTGTGGCTATGCAGAACATGCTGACATCTCTGGGGAAATAAACTTCAAACAAATACCCAGACTTCTTAAAAAGGTATCGCCTCTACATGAGGTTGTCAGGGTTGATTTTTATATACCTGGGTGTCCTCCACCAGCCGATGCATTTTATAATTTTCTTATTTCAATGGCAAATAACACCAGAATAAATATAAATGATTTTACAAGATTTGGTAAATAGGGGTAAGATATGAAGATTACAATAGATCCGATAACAAGAATCGAAGGGCATGCAAAAATAACGATAACCCTTGCTGAAGATAACGAAGTACAGGATGCAAAATTCCATGTAACCCAATACAGAGGTTTTGAGAAGCTATGTCAGGGTAGACCGTTTTTTGAGATGCCAAGACTCATGGCGAGAACCTGTGGGATATGTCCTGTAAGTCATTTGATAGCATCTTCAAAGGCCTGTGATCAGATAATGGCGGTAAAGGTTCCACAGGCAGGTATTAATCTGAGAAAAATAATCAATTATGCCCAGACATTGCAGTCACATGCGTTGAGTTTTTTTTATCTATCAAGTCCAGATTTTATCTTCGGTTTTGATGCTGACCCATCTGTTAGAAATATTTTAGGTGTTGCTGGAAAAGATAGGAGATTTATAGAATATGGTATAGAACTTAGAAAATTTGGTCAGCAGATCATAGAGAAATTGGGTGGGAAAAGGATCCATCCAGATTTTATAGTGCCAGGTGGAGTAGAAAAACCGATTAAAAGGGATGATGCCCTATGGATATTAGAACATATTGAGGCACATCTCAAAAAAGTCATGTATGGTATCGATTTTTTTAAAGGTGTCATT
>JAIWOA010000170.1 GCA_020217115.1 Calditerrivibrio sp.
GAAGCATCTGCTACATACTTGCCGGTATGGATTAGTAACTTTGTCCTGGCCACTGCCGTTATTGCATCTATATCTACAGCATTAGCAGAGATACTTGGGGCAGCAATTGCACTGAAAATGCTTTTTGGCCTACCATTAAAAATCGGGGCAATACTGAGTTCGATATTGGTAATATATTTTCTGTATACCAATTCATATAAAAAAATAGAAAAGGTTATAATAGGTTTTGTTTCACTAATAGGTGTGGCATTTCTTATTCAGGTGTTATTGGTTGATGTAAACTATAGGGAAGTTACAGTTGGTGCATTATTACCAAGATTTCCAGAGGGATCTTTGCCAATAATAATGAGTGTACTTGGTGCAGTTGTCATGCCACACAATCTTTTTCTACATTCAGAAGTTATACAAAGTAGACAATGGAATCTAAAGGAGGAAAGTATCATACAAAAACAGCTCAAATATGAATTTGTGGACACCCTATTTTCTATGGTTGTTGGATGGGCTATCAATAGTGCGATAATTATTGTTTCTGCAGTAGTTTTTTTCAATAATAAGATCACAGTAACCACGTTAGAACAAGCCAAACTACTTCTTGAACCTATAGTAGGAAATTATTCCGCCTTACTATTTGCATTATCTTTGCTATTTGCAGGGGTAGCATCCAGCATAACTGCTGGAATGGCAGGGGGAAGCATTTTTGCAGGTATTTTTAAAGAACCCTACGATATAAAGGATAAGCATACAAAAACAGGGGTGTTGATAACTATAATAATGGCAGTTATAACTATATTCTTTGTCTCCGATCCCTTCAAAGGACTTATATATTCTCAGGTTTTACTCAGTATGCAGCTTCCAATAACACTATTTTTGCAAATATACCTGACCTCCTCAAAAAAAGTTATGGGGAAATATGCCAATACAGGACTGGAAAAAATAATTCTGTACATAATTGCTGGGATTGTAACTGTATTAAATATCCTGCTACTTCTCTCGTTTGCAGATATAAATATTATTTAAATATATTGTAAGACTACTCATCTGAAGCTCTTTTGATTATATTTTTCATCATCATATTGAAAATTATCTTATGAAAAGGTAACATAGAATACCAGTAAAATCTCCCCCATAAACCCTTTGGGTAGAAGTATGCTGTCTGACTAAATTGATTATCGATAATTGAAAATTCTAACCATGCCTTACCCGGTAATTTCATCTGAGCTTCAAGAAGTAATCTTTTACCCTCTACGATATCTATAACCTTCCAGAAATCGATCACATCTCCCACTCTCAAATCAGTATTCGAACGCCTTCCCCTGTTTAATCCATACCCACCAACAAGCTTATCCAGAACTCCCCTAATCCACCAGAGGAAGTCGAGGGAAAACCATCCAGTTTCTCCACCCACTGATTTACAAACATCAAAGAGCTTCTCAGAATATTTTTCATCAAAGGTTGTAAAATACCTGTCCACATAGACAGCCTTTGCAACATCTGAAACAAGAGGTACATCACAGTATTTCCCCTTACTACTATCACACCAACGACTTATTACCTGATCATTTTCTATTTCAAATAACGATTTATTTACTGCATCGTTAAAACCTGTCACTAAAATTTCAGGAAAATACTCTTCTGCCTTATTGTCTATTTTAATACTTTCTGATTTAAGCCCCATAATAAGCTCCCTTGCTATCATAAAATTAACAGGAGTAAAGAGAATAAGCCAATACGATGATAATCTTGGGCTTAGCACAGGAACTGTTAGAATGTATCTTTTCAAACCCATTACTTCGGCAGTTTTTAATACCATATCCTTAAAACTCATTGGAGGCATACCGATATCAACCTGTCCATGGATATCTTTGTCAGTAAAAACAGCTCCCACTATATATTTTACAACATCATCAATGTATATGGGGGAGGTTTTATTTTTGACCCACTTAGGGGCCACCATTGCTGGAAGCTTTTCTACAATATTTCTAATTATTTCAAAGCTTGCGCTACCAGAACCTATAATAACACCAGCCCTGAACCAGATAGTTTTAATGATATCAGGTCTTGAACATAAGATCTCCCCTGTAAGATATCTACTCAAAAGATGCTTGCTTGCAGTCTCCTTTTTTCCAAGTCCACCAAGGTATATGATCCTTTTTACATTCTTTTTTATACAGGATTCTAAAAAAGTTTCAGCACTCTTTTTTTCCATTTCTAAATATTCCTCAGTTTCCCCCATCATATGTACAAGATATATGGCTACATCTACTCCATCTAATGATTTATCCAGTATATTTGAGTCTAAAATGTCACCTTCGTATATTCTAATATTACTTTGTAGACTAATTCCAACCTTTGATCTGTTCCTGACAAGTAGAGAAATAGAAATATTATCGTATTTCAAAAGCTCCTTTAATACCCTTCTTCCTACAAATCCGGTGGATCCAACTATAAAAATATTTTTCATATATAGATCATCATATAGATAAAAACAGATTTTTCAACAAAAACTGTTAGTACCTCTCCCACACAAACTCCTTCAGATTCTTCTGATTTCTGTCAAACTTCATACCCACAAGGTATATTTCTTTGCCCTCATTCATATATTTCTCATAATACTTTTTGGTCTTTATCTGCTCCAGCGGATCCTCATCTGTTACCTTGATCTCCATGATGTATATTGCATTGGGGAACTTTACCGTAATATCTATTCTACCCCTGTTCGTTACATCCTCACCTATTATATCCACACCAAGACTTTGCAGATAGACATACACAACCGTTGCATAAAACCCTTCACTCCTATACATCTCATTGTTCACATAATTATTATAGGGGATGGAGGCAAATAGGGATATGATGGAGCTTTTAAATCCTTCCATATCTGAATGTCTCAAAGC
>JAIWOA010000084.1 GCA_020217115.1 Calditerrivibrio sp.
TATTTTTTGACCTCTGGAGAGGAGTATGCCCTCGCCTTTACCGTTGATGGTGAAAGGGTGGAGGAGTTTCAAAGCAGTTTGAAAAATTTTCCCGATGTAATGATGATTGGTAAGGTTTTTGAAGGTAATGGGGTATTTTTAATGGGCAGTGATGGTAGTCTTATAGATATATCAAAATATGGCTATGAACATTTTTAATTATTTTTTATAAAAAACCCTCTTTTTTCAGTAGCTCTATTTTTAGCTGGATATCTGGTGTAAATCCCCCTATTTTATTACTTCCTACAACCCTATGGCATGGTATGATCAACGGGTATCTATTTTTTCTCAATGCTGAGCCTACAGCCCTCGCTGCTTCTGGATAACCTGATATTTTTGAAAGCTCTCTGTAGGACAATATATCTCCCATTGGCACTCTGGACAGGGTAGTGTAAACCTTTTTATAAAATTCTGAAAATCTCTCCATTGGTAAAATATCTTTTATCTCATAGGTTGGTTTGCTGTAATAATTATCAAATATTAATAGAATCTTTTTAACCTTTTCAGGGTATGTTGCTAATTCTTCAGGTTCTTTTGTAAATTCTATCTTCTCAATATCTCCCATTATGTTCCATACTATTTTCAGATTTGTTATCTTTTTGAAGTTTATAACTATACTGTTCATGTCGATATTATATAAAATGTGGTTGAAAAATGCAATATAGTTTGATAATGTCCAATATGAAAATAATACCTTTGAATGTTAGCTATGTGGAAAAAGCTTTTTAAATACCTTAGCCCTTTTGAATTGGTTCTTGTGGTTTCAATGCTTGTTATTCTTTTTATAAGTTTGATTATTTACATAGATAAAAAAAGTAATGAAAAGCTAAAGTTCTTTGTCTATAAAACTCAGGAAAAATCTATTTTGAGGCTTATTTCTCAGATTGAGGATGAGCTTGCAAGGCAAGACTCTTTTTTGAATAAGATCTACTTTAATTACAATAGCAAACTTGATCATCTGTCTGGAAATCTTTTGATATTTGAAAATGGAGAGATCCTTTTTTCCAATGTAGATTCCAATAAAAATTATGTAATAAAAAATGCCATTACAAAATCTCAAGGTGTATTTTTTGCATCTGACAATGATATCTCAATCTTAGGCTCCTATATTTTGAAAGATGGGAGGATATTTGCTACATTTGTAAACCTTGAGAAGATAATAAAGGAGTCTATCTTTGGTGAGAATATTTTGATAAATTTTCGTGATGGTTCAATTGTTCATGCTTCAGAATACAAAGATTTTTTTAATATTATAAGAAGGGATCTTACTAATAGACAGTTTTCAGTTATAAATGGTGGTGAGGAGATAGCTATTACCTCTGTGAAGTTTTATGACGATTTTATTATTTCTATCTATGCCCCTTTTAAATATTATTACTCTGGACTTGTTGATAAGGATGTTAGGATAGGTGTTCCAGCTTTTATTTTCGGTGTAGTTATACTAAGTTTGCTTTTTATAATAAAGATGTCTGTAAATAGGTTTGTATCGGAAAAGGAGAAGTATGAAAAATTATTTCAGCTGGAGCATGAAAAATTTCAAAAAATAGTTCAGTCTATAGATGAGGGGGTAAATCTTATAAGTAGCGACTATGATATTTTGTGGGGTAACGATTATATTACTAAAAAATTGCCTGATATAAAAGTTGGGAAATGTTACCATGAACTTACTGGCTTAAACAACAGGTGTAGTTTTTGTATGTTAGATAAAGTATTTAACGAGAAAAAGACTCAGAGCATTACAACAAAGGATTTTTTGAAGGGTTACCCGGGATTTTACGATGTCATATGGGTTCCGTTATTGGATGAGAAGGGGGAGGTTACATCCTGTGTTGAGATTATAAGAGACATTACTCCCATAGTTGAAATGCAGAATAAAATTATTCAGTCTGAAAAGCTTTCTGCCCTTGGTTTATTGGCAGGTGGTGTTGCCCATGAAATAAACAATCCACTTGTGGGTATTTTGAATATGTCACAGTTACTTGCAAGGAGATTTGAGGAAAAAAGTAAAGAGCGGGGAATGATAGATCTTATAATAGAAGCTGGAAAAGAGACAAAAAATATAGTTCAAAGTCTTTTAGACTACTCAAGACAGGGAAGTGAAAAGATGGAGAAATTTGACATAAGGGAGTCGATCAATTTTGCCATAAAGATCTTTGGTAGCAGGATAAAGGATAAAAAGATAATTGTGGAAAATAGGATCGATTCCCCCATTTTTGTTAAAGCAAGTAAGGGGAAGATGCACCAAGTGTTTATAAATCTTATAGGTAATTCCATAGATGCCATTGAAAGTAATGGCAGAATTATTCTTGAAAGTGAATCATCAGATGAAGTCACGAAAATAAAGGTTATCGATAATGGGAAAGGGATAAAGAAAGAGGATGCTGATAAAGTATTTGATCCATTTTTTACAACAAAAGAGGTTGGAAAAGGCACTGGGTTGGGTCTTTCGATCACTCAAGGGATAATAAATGATCTGGGTTGGAGTATCAGTTTTCAGTCTGAGCCTGATCGTTTTACATGTTTTGAAATAAAAATTGTCAATTCAAGAAGTTTGGAGGCACATGATGGATAAAATATTTGTTGTGGATGATGAGATATATACTCTGGAATTTTTTAGTGAATTGCTATCAAATGAGTTTGAAGTGTATAAATTTAAATCACCAATTGATGCATTATCAAAGATGGATAAAATCTATCCTGACCTTGTTATATCGGATAATTTAATGCCTGAAATGTCTGGAAGTGAGTTTCTCGATATAATGAACAGTGAGTATCCTGATATTACATTTATTATGATGACTGCCTATGGAAGCATAGATGCTGCAGTAGAGGCTATCAAAAAAGGGGCTTTTGATTTTATTACCAAACCCTTTGATAACATTGATGAGCTTTTGATAAAAATAAAAAAGAGCATAGAAAATTCAAAATTAAAGACAAATTTGAAGATATTACAGGACAATATCAATGAACTTTTTGGGATCTCTAATATTATAGCTAAAAGCAAAAAGATGGAGGATCTCCTTTCTGTAGTAAAAAAGATTTCTATGATAAATAGTAATATCCTTATATTTGGTGAGTCAGGGACTGGTAAAGAGCTTATTGCAAGGGCAATTCACAATTTAAGCCCCAGAAAGAACAATCGTTTTCTTGCTATTAATTGTGCAGCTATACCGGAGACACTTGAAGAAAGCTTATTTTTTGGGTATGAAAAGGGGGCTTTTACAGGTGCAAATAGCAACAAAAAAGGGTATTTTGAGGAGGCTAATAATGGTACTATTTTTCTGGATGAGATAGGTGAGGCAAGTATTAATCTTCAGGCAAAGCTTTTGAGAGTTATCCAGGAAAGGACTGTTAAGAGGGTTGGCTCTTCTGAATCTATAAATGTTGATGTTAGAATAATTTCTGCAACCAATAGGGATCTTTTGAAAGAGGTTGAAGCCAAACAGTTTAGAAATGATCTCTACTATAGGATAAATGTAATTACCATAAAGATCCCTCCTTTAAGGGAAAGGTTGGAGGATATTCCATACCTTGTTGATTTTTTTATAAAAAAGTATTGTAAAGAGTTTAACAAGGGTGAAATAAAGGTTTCATCAGACTTTATGAAGGCTTTATACAGCCATTCATGGCCGGGAAATGTAAGGGAATTGGAAAACTTAATTGAGAGAGCTGTGGCTTTTGTCGATGGGGATATTCTGAAAGTTGATCTGATAAATGATCAGATCTTTGGAGATATTGTTGATGGAGTTAATATTGACAGCTATAAAAATGCAAAGGAGAAATTTGAAGCTGAATATCTTCGTAAGCTCTTACTTGTATCAAACAACAATATAACAACTGCGAGCAAGATTGCTGGTATCGATCCTGCAACAATACATAGAAAAATAAATAGATACAAAAATGGTTAGAATTTTGTTTTTTATCTTTATTTTCTCTTTTAATATGGCTTACTGTGAGGTGATAATACGATTTAGTCATGTCGTCAGTGATGATAGTCCAAAGGGTAAGGCAGTTCATTTTTTTAAAAATGATCTTGAAAAGAGTTCATCTGGTGAAATTAAAATTTTGATTTATCCTCAAGGGATATTGTTTGATGATATCCCTGTACTTGAAGCGCTAAAGACTGATGTTGTACAGATGGCTGCCCCAAGTTTTTCAAAATTTAGCGGTAGGATAAAGGATTTTCAGGTATTTGATATCCCATATTTATTCAAAAATATAGATGATGTACATAATTTCTATGAATCTGAGCCAGTTAAAATATTATCTAGGGAAGCTGAGAAGATTGGTATAAAGATAATAGCTTTCTGGGATAATGATTTTAAGCATGTCACTTGCAGTAGCAAACCTATAAAATATCCAACAGATATGAAAAATATGAAGGTAAGAAGTATGGGCAGCCCTATAATAAATAAACAGTTTTCTATCATGGGGGGTAAAGCCTTTACCTATCCATTTAATAGCTTAAAAAATCTCCTTTCAGAGAAGATTGTTGATTGTCAGGAGAATACCTTTAACAATATATATTCTCAAAAGCTGCATCTTTATCAAAATTTTCTTACGATCTCTTCCCATGGTTATCTTGGCTATGCTGTTGTCATATCAAAAAAATTCTGGGACCATTTACCTGACAGATATAGAACAATGATATTAAACTCCATGAATAATGCCACTGAATATGAGAGAAAAATAAGTATGGAAAATAATGCACAGGATCTTTTCAGATTAAAGAAAAGTAAGTTGATAAATATATATGAACTTAGTGCAAGGGAAAAAGATGAATGGGAGAATTTTTTCAAACTCAGATACCCTTTATTTATAAGTTTATTGAGTGATAAAATGAGGGAAGAATTGAAGAAGATGGGTATGATATGAGTTTATTTTTAGTTGGATTAATGATTTTTGGGGTTAGCAGATTGCTAAATTATTTCTTTTCTGTGGAAGGATTTTTGATTTCAAACAATATATTTTTTCTGTTGAGTCTTTCCTTAATTATATACCCATTTTCTATGGGTAAAGGTTATAAAATAAATAGTAAATTTGTGAAATACAACATTACATCATATGAACTGATAATAATGATTGTATTCTTTTCTATTCTGTTGATCTATAGAAATCATCTTATTATGTTTATATTTTTAATAATAAGTTATTTGTCATATAGGAGAAAAATTTGATACTGTATATCATATTTGCATTTGTTTTGGTATTTTTTTCCTATCTTGGTTTTAGTATAAATACTATTTTAATGTTTATTGCAGTTATCTATGCATTAATCTCCGGCTTTACCCTTGATTCATCTATATTTGTTTTCTCAGAAAAATTTTATGAGATTATTTTTATGCCTGAAATAGTTGCTATACCATTTTTTGTTTTGAGTTCTGAGTTGCTCATAAACAGTGGAATAACAAAGAAATTTAAATGCACAATTTTTTATATATTTGGTAATACTATATTTGGTTTTATTCTTTATTCAATTTCTATTATGACAACTGCTACTACAAGTATGATTTTTAACAGTTCCTTTGAAACAGATTTTTCGACGGATGAATTTAAGGATGAAAAGGTATGTATAAATACACAATTCTTACTTTCATCCGTTAACTATGTTGCCCCTATATCGGTGCCTATAATTATCATGGCTTCTTTATTAAAGGTTTCATTAAAGACGGTAGTTTTCTATTCAATATTGTTGTCTTTGTTCATACTTATAGCTTACTATCTGATTTTTTTGAAGGGGAAACTAAGGGTTAAAAACTCGGGAATATTTCTTTTCCCACTGGTGGTAATAGTGGGATATATGTTAATTTTCTATTCCTTAATGTTTTTAATGTCTTATCCAATAGATATAATAGCTATTATCCTATTTTTTTATGTAATTGTCATTGTTTTAATATTTGATTTTAATAGATTCAAAGAGATACTTTACTTATCACTTGATAGATCGCTGATGAGATCAGGGATAATCATGGGGGTAGTTTACTTTATATCTATGCTTGCTTTTTTCCATATATACACATTTTCAAATAGTGAGATAATAAATTATCTTACACTTTCTTTTTCAGAAGGTTATTATATACTTATCATTATGTATGTAATAGCTTTTTTTATGTCGGAGATTATAGATCCTCTGGGAATTATTTTGATACTTTTTCCTATTTATGATACACTGATTCAGAGTTATAATATAGATCGTTATATATTTATACTATCTTTTTCACTGTTTTTGTCCATGGGGCTCTTCAATAATATTTCAGAATTAATGGGTGAAAGGATAAGGGGAAAATTTAATATCCCATCATCAGCTGTTTATGAAACAATCTATCAGGTATATATATTTATATGTTTTATATCTTTTGGGATATATTTTTTATAAGGATGGGTTTTTAGCCCATCCTTAAATTTGTATGACTATCCGTAGATCAGATTTGGTAGCCATGTAGACAATATTGGTATATATGTTATTATTATCAATCCTATTAATAGTGCAAAAATCCAGGGAAGAGTTGCTTTTATAACCTCTTCTATGCTTTTCCCTGTGATACTTGATGAAACAAAGAGATTTAAGCCAACAGGGGGTGTAAGCATACCCACTTCAATGTTAACAGTAATAATTACACCAAGGTGTATAGGATCTATCCCCAAAGTCATTGCAACAGGGAAAATAAGGGGAGCAAGAATCATAACAATACTTGATGGCTCCATAAAGTTTCCTGCTATTAAAAGAAGAATATTTACAAAAATAAGGAATGTGTATTTATTAAAATTCATGTCAATAATCCACTGAGCTAAATTTTGAGGAATTTGTAGATAGGTGAGGACAAATGCAAATAGCATAGCATTGGCAATGATGAACATTACCATTGCTGTAGTAGTTGCAGACATTTTTATTATATTTGGTATATCTTTCCATGTAATATCTTTGTAAACAAAAAGTGAAATAAAGAAGGCATACACAGCTGATGCTGCGGCAGCTTCAGTTGGAGTGAAAATTCCACCATAAATTCCTCCAATGACTATTACAATGACAAGCAATCCCCAAAAAGCATCCATTAAACTTCCAAGAATCTCCTTTAACGAAGCCATCTTTTCCCTTTTAAAACCTGCTCTTACTGCTGCAATATATGTTACCAGCATCAATCCACCACCAAGGAGCAGTCCCGGGATCACTCCTGCCATAAAAAGCTTACCTATAGACTGGTCAACTGTTACACCATAAACTATCATTACGATTGAAGGTGGGATAAGTATACCTAATGAACCAGCACATGTTATTGCTCCTATTGAAAATTTATCATCGTAGCCAGCATTTCTAATTGCTCCCATCATAATAGAACCGATAGCAGCAACTGTAGCAGGTGACGAACCACTTACTGCAGCAAATATTATACATGCAAAAATGGCTGACATGGGAAGACCACCTGGTAGATGACCAACCATAGCCCTTGCAAACCTTATTATTCTTCTTGCTGCTCCACCCTGTGATAAAAAGTTACCAGCTAATATGAAAAGTGGTATTGCCATAAGTGCAAATTTATCTATTGAGGTAAACATCTTTTGTGGTATAACGAGTGTAGGCATTGTTGTGAAAAATATTATTACAATTGTGCTTGCTAATCCAAGTGATATGGCTATTGGCACTCCTATAAAAAGTAGAATAAATAAAAGTCCAAAAAGAATTGCTGTGACCATTCTAATGCTCCTTCATTACAAGATCATAGGAGAACTCTTCTGCAGGTATTTTTATGATCTTTATAATTTTAAGTAATATTTGATACGAGGCGACAATCATAGTTATTGGTACGCAAAGATAGATAATCCAGAATTGTATATGAAGATCTACTGAAACCTGTTCAAGTTCATAGTTGAATTTAACGAAATCGTAACCCCATTTTATTAATATTAAAATGAAAATAAATACTATAGAAAGACTAAAAGTTAGTAATCTTTTAGCTGTTTTAGGTCTTAGCCTCTGTATGAGAGCTGTAACACCGAGATGCATACCGATTTTAAAACCATAGGCTGTTCCAAAAAGCACTGACCATATGAATAGATATGATGTAAGTTCTCCTGCCCAGGTCAAAGACATATTAAAAACATAACGTAAAACAACATTTATAAATGCTACAAATGTAGCAACACCCATCATTACTGACATTATAAAAATATTAATTCTGTCTAATATATTATCGAATAATTCAAAAATTTTAAGCATTTTTTACTCCTTATAAAAGAATAAGCCCCACCTCAAAAAGAGATGGGGCTACTTTCTGTAAGACTATTTTGTATTTAGTGCGGCATCTATCAGATCTTTTCCTATTACATCATAAAATTTAGGGTATATTTCCATCAATTTAGACTGCCACAATTTCTTTTCTTCTGGTTTGAGGGTGTAGATTTTGATTTTGCCGTAAGCTTTTACTTTATCAAAATATTCGTCATCAAGTTTTTTTGCCCACTCTCTTTCCTTAATTGTTGCTTGTTTTATACCTTCAGCTACTATCTTTTTATGCTCTGGTGAAAGACTATTCCAGAAAATTTTGTTTGTAACTACAAGGTAACCAAGGTATCCATGTCCAGACTCTGTGTAGTATTTTTGAACTTCATGCATTTTTTGAGTGTAAAAGTTTGATACAGGGTTTTCTGCACCATCAACTACACCTTGCTGAAGAGCTGAATATACCTCACTGAAAGGTAGAACCTGTGGATTTGCACCAAGAGCTTTGAACTGTTCTTCAAGTACTTTTGAAGACATGATTCTGAATTTAAGTCCCTTTGCATCTTCAGGTTTTACAATCTCCCTTTTGTTATTACTGAGATCTTTAAAACCGTTGTCCCAATATGCAAGACCTACCATACCCTTTTGTTCTACAAGTTTGAGCATATTCTGCCCATGGGGGCCATCAAGAAACTTATGAAGAGCTTCTGAACTGTTAAATAGAAATGGAAGATCAAATAACTGGAACTGTGGAACAAAACCTGTAAATTTTGAAAAGCTTGGTGCAATTATCTGTACTGCATTCATTTTTAATGCTTCCACTTCTTCTCTATCGCCGTAAAGTGTAGAATTTGGGAAAACTTCAACTTTTATTTGCCCCTTTGATTCTTTTTCCACGTAGGATTTAAAATAATTTGCTGCAAGACCCTTTGGAGTATCTGGAGCTACAACGTGGGAAAACTTGATAGTTACTGCTGCAAAAGCTGAGAAACTAAAGATAAGTATTGCTACTAAAGCAAAAAACATTTTAAAAATTTTCATAGGTATATACCTCCTTTGTATATTTCACGGTAGATAATAAGCAATTAAAATGCCAATGAACAGATTAGTATATGATGGCTAATTTAAAACGATTTGTTAAAAAAATAGGTCACTAACCCCTTGCAAAAGTGTTTGTTGTTTGGTGTTGTTTTGTTGTAATATATTAGTAAGATTGACTTTATTGGAATTGCATTCTTGCAATAGTTTATGGTTGAAGGTAGGTTGATTCAACCTACCTTCAAAAGTAACTAATTTCTTACAACCAGAACAGATTTTTTAGATCTTCTAACAACCTTTTCTGTGGTACTGCCGAATAAAACATCCTCAAAGAAAGTTTTTGTGTGTGATGCTATCACTATGAGGTCTACTCCAAATTCATTCTCTGCTTTGAGTATTTCTTGATATGCTATACCATCTTTAATAGCTTTTGTTACCTTTATTTCAGGCTTGACACACTCTTTTATCTGTTTTTCAAAATTACTCATTATATCAGAATTAGTTTTTTCTGCTAATTCTCTAATAATCTCTTCAGATAGATATTGTTCCACGATTGCAACATCGTTGACTTTTACATGCAGAAGTATTATCTCTGCATTAAATGACTCAGCAATATCAGAAGCCTTTTTCAATGCTTTATAAGATTCATCAGAAAAATCAGTCGGAACTAATATTTTGCTTACATTAAACATAAAATCCTCCTTTTTGTGTAGTTCTACTATGATTATAATACGTAATTTAGTAAAATACAAATCTTTCTGAAAATATTTTAGTTGTGAATTTACCGATACTGTAAATTTGAATATTAAAATATTTGAATATATATATGTAACTATCTGATATGTCAACATTTTTTTCTAATAAAAAATATTGACACCACAAATTATATATATTATAGTACTAATAACAAAAAAAGGAGGTTTATTTTTATGTTTTTAAAAAAAATGTTATTATTTCTAATGCTGTCAATTTCGTTAATTGTTGTAGGTTGTGGTGGTACGACTACTAATGCTAATCAGGTAGCAAAACCTGAGGCAAAAGAGGAAAAACAGGTAAAACAGGAAAAACAGGTAAAACAGGAATCTGTAACACCTGCAGGAAAGTCTATTAAACAGATTATTGAGGAAGATAAGTTTGAAATTGTTAATTACGATTATTTGCAATCTAAATTAGGTGACAAGCTCAGAAAGTTTAGCAAATTGGTTGTTATCGATGCAAGACCAGAGAGGAGTTATCAGGTAGGGCATATACCAAGTGCCATAAATATACCTGATACTCATATTGAGAAGTTTTTCCCACAGCTTGACCAATATAAGGTTTCAAAAGATACAGAGATCATTGTATACTGTGGTGGAGTTAACTGCATAAAAAGCTATAACGTAGCTAAATTCCTCAGGGAGAAGGGGTATAAAAATGTCAAAATATATCTTGAAGGTGACCCAGAATATATAACAAAGTCTTTTATGGAAATAAGTACCCCTTATGCTGAGAAACTCCATAAAGAAGGGGTATTATTTATTGATGCAAGACCAGAGCTTACCTACAAAAAGGGTACTATTCCAGGTTCCGTAAATATACCTGATACAAAATTTTCACAAAATCAGGAACCTTATATGAAGCTAATACCTGAAAATAAAGAGACAAAGATGGTTGTATTTTGTGGTGGTTATGAATGTGTAAAATCCCATATTGTGTCTGAGATTCTCTATCAAAAAGGGTACAAAAACGTTTTGGTTTATTCTGCAGGGGAACCTGAGTGGAAAGAACTTGGTAAGCCTATAGAGATACCTGGACAGGGTGGGGCAGCAGTTAAAAAGGACACCGCTGCAGCTGCTACTGGAGGAGCAACATCTGGGGATATTAAGTCTGGTAAAGATGAAGGTACAGTTGATAAAGAATTTTTTAAAAGTATCATGGATTCAAGACCAGAAAATATTGTAATAATAGATGTCAGGACTCCAGCAGAATTTCAGAATGGGCATGTAAATGGTGCTATAAATATCCCTGTTGATTATATGTACAAAAAAGATAAAGGTTGCGATTATATAACTCAACAGCTACCCAAAAATAAAAATATAATATTTATGTGTGCTACTGGGGCAAGGGCTGGAGAGATGTGGTTTGGATTAAAAGATGATTGTAACTATAATATGAAGGGTTTATATTTCCTTGATGCGAGGATAGATTATTCAACTGGTAAGCCAATTGTAAAGTAATATAAAATAGTTTAATTTAGAGAGCCTCATATATATGGGGCTCTTTTTTTATTTCTAATTCTCTTATAGGTATATTTTACACCAATCAATAATCAATGGATTGTAATACTTTTACATTTTTTTGACAATACTATGAAAATTGTGTTACAATATTATCATAAAGATTTAAAAAAATAAAGTGGAGTGAGAATATGAAGCCATTGGAAAATCTACTTAATGAAATAAAAGTTCTGCTGGCAGAAATGACAGATAATGTAACAGATATGATATCTATGTGTATCAGAGCATTGGTAGAAAGAGAAAATGATACTGCAGACAAAGTGATCGACATGGATGAACATGTTGATGAGCTTGATAATAAGATTGAAGAGCTTTGTCTCAATGGGCTTGCTCTTTATGAACCGAAGGCAATAGATTTAAGGTATATCATTACTGCTTTAAGAATTATTACTGATTTAGAAAGGGTAGGGGATCATTGTGTAGATATAGCTAAGGAGATAATAAAATTAAATCAGATCCCGCCAATTAAACCTTATATAGATCTACCAAAGATGGCAGATTATTCATCTGAAATGGTTAAAGATGCCATCAATAGTTTTTTTTCAAAAAACCATAAAGAAGCATTAAAGATAATTAGGAACGATGACTATATAGACAATCTCAATAATCAAATTCTTCGTGAGTTACTTACATATATTGTTGAAGATTTTAGAAAAACAAAGGGTTGTCTGTCTCTAATATTTATCTCAAGAAGCCTTGAAAGGATCGCAGACCACGCCACAAATATAGCAGAAATGGTTTATTTCATGTCAAAAGGTGAGAATATAAGGCACAAAAACTATAACGATTTTGATGGGAATGATGATGAATAAAATTCTTGTAGTAGAAGATGAAGAGTCTCTGAGGGAGCTTATATCTTTTAATTTGACAAAAGCAGGTTTTGATGTTGTAGATTCTGAAAATGCAAATGATGCTCTTATATTTATAGAGGAGATAACTCCAGATCTTATAATTCTCGATATTATGATGCCCGGACTTAAGGGTACACAATTTTTACAAATATTAAAGAGATCTCCAAAATATTCATCAATACCTGTGATAATAATATCTGCAAGAAGCAGTGAGAGTGATATTGTGGATGGTTTGGAATTGGGTGCCGACGACTATATTACAAAGCCTTTTAGTATGAAGGTTCTCATTGCAAAGGTAAAAATACTATTGAGGAGAGTAAGTAAAAAAGAGGATAATGTAATTAACTACAAAGGTATATATGTAGACATTGACAAATATAAGGTTTTTATTGAGGATAAGGAAATATCACTTACTTACAAAGAGTTTGAATTATTGTTATTTTTTTTGAAAAATCCTAAAAAAGTTTTTACCCGATCACAGCTTTTGAGTAATATATGGGGTTATGATGCTGAAATATTTACCAGAACAGTTGATTCACATATCTCTTCACTTAGAAAAAAACTTGAGGATAAAGGTGAACTTATAAAATCTCTTCCAAAGGTAGGTTATGTATTGGAGTAGCATCAGATGAAGTTATTTTTGAGATATTTCATCTTGATATCTATATCACTTATTACATTGATTTTGTTAGGTCTTTATTTTGTGGGTAGTTCAATATCAGAAACTGTTATTTCAGAGAAAAAGATGCTTTTGAAAAATTATAATAAGCTAATTCATGTTGTTGCACCAAAAAAGTCAGATTTATCTATAGAAAACAATTATTTGAAAATTTTGGCAGAGAATCTTGAGATCAGGATAACGGCTATAGAAAAAGATGGTAGAGTATTTTACGACTCCACATTTTTTGATGATGTTTCTCTAAAAAATATAGAGAATCATCTCGGCAGAAAGGAAATTGATGATGCGATCTCTAAGGGTGAGGGAACTGATATCAGGGTTTCTTCAACGGTTGGTGTTAGCAGTCTTTATTATGCAAAATTAATAGATTCAGATTATGTTTTGAGAGTATCCTTTTCATTTAGAAAGATTGAAAATTATATAGTAGATTTTAAGTACCATATAATTGCCATATTTACGATCCTTGTTACAGCAGTAATTGTGCTTTCCTATTATTTCTCCAAAAGACTTTCTCTGCCTGTAGAGAACCTAAACGATATGATTAATAAGATTGAAAAGGGTGATAATATAGAATTGGAAAATTATTATGTGACGAGTGATGAGATATCAAAACTTATTTACAGGTTATATAATAATATGAATGCCAGAGAAAATGCACTCCTCGAAGAAAAAAAGAAGATGAATTTTATCCTTTCATCCCTAACTGATGGGGTTGCATTACTTACTGATAACTGGGTAGTTTTATATAGGAATGACAAGTATATTGAAATGTTTGGCAATGATGCCACCGATATTTTTAATGAATTGAAGGATTTTGAAAGTCTAAAATTATTTAACGATCTTAAGCAAAAGGGTGACGGAAAGCATTTCATAAAATATAAGAATAAATTCTACGAAGTTATTTTAAAATCTTACAATAAGTATAAAATATTGGTTTTCCATGACTCCTCTGATCAGATGAGGTATCATGCCTTCAAAAGTGAATTAATAGCTAATATCAGTCATGAGCTTAAAACACCTGTTTCTATAATTATGGGCTACTCTGAAACACTAATGAATAGTGATATAGATGCTTCTACCAGAGAGAAATTTTCAAAAAAACTCTATGAATCTTCCTTAAGACTTGATAATCTTATTACAGATATAATACAGCTCCACTCCCTTGAGAGTTCTGGCAGAAATTTATTAGTGGAGAAGGGGATAAATATTGGTGAACTTAAACATGAGCTTGAGGAGATATACAAGGATTCTGTTAAAAATATAAGTTTTGCGTTCGATGATGCCTATGTGGGGGTACTTAAGGAGCATATTCTATCTATCTATAAGAATCTTATTGACAATGCCATAACATACTCTATGGGTGAAAATGTTTATGTAGGATTTAAAAAAGCTGGTGAAAAATTGATTCTTACCGTTGATGATGAAGGGCCAGTTATTTCAGATGATGAAAAGGGGAAAATTTTTGAAAGGTTTTACACCACTTCGAAATCAAGAAACAAGAAAAATTCAGGCACTGGTCTTGGACTTTCTATTGTAAAACATACATCAGAAATCTACAATGGTTATGTTGAATTAATAAAGGGGATTTATGGTGGCAACTGTTTTAAGGTTGTATTAAGTGATAAACTATCATCCTAATTCTTTACATATTAAAAGATACTAAATTTACCTACCTTTTTAAATAATCTAACAATTTTAAGACATTTTTATGTTAAACTATCGAAAACCTATCAGGAGTGTCTATGAATAACAAAATATTTGTTTTAGATACAAACGTTATGCTTCACTCACCCAATTGCCTTGAAACATTTGACGATAATGATGTGGTTATACCTGCTGTTTGCATTGAAGAGCTTGATAAGTTTAAAAATATGTATGACTTAAAGGGTTTTTATGCAAGGGAATTTATTAGAAATTTTGAAAAGATAAGGGAAAATTTTGATGTATTAAATGGTATTTTGTTACCATCTAAAGGTAGGGTTTATATAAGATATCTTAAGAAAGATATACCTCTTCCATACGATTTTGAAGTGAATAAATCTGATAACCTTATTTTAAAAGTGGCTTTACAAACAAAAGATGAATTTAGTAGTGAGGTTATTCTGGTAAGTAAGGATACTAACTTGAGGATAAAAGCTGGAATATTGGGGATAAAATCTGAGGATTACTACCATGATAAAAGTTCTAATAACTTCTTGAATTATAATGATAGCCTGTTTGTAAAGGATGAAATAGTTGATCTATTTTACAAAAATGGCGAAGTGAGTGATTCTGTTTTGTTTGATATGGGGATTAGCCTTATGAATGGTAATAGAAAAAGGTATATACTTTTCAAATCGGATAGTAATGAGAAAAAAGGGGTTCTGGTAAAATATAATTACAGCAATAATAGTTACATAAAAATAGATAATTTTGAAAATTCCATTGGAATTATTCCAACAAATTATCAACAAAAGTTTTTCATTGATGCTCTATATGATAACAACGTAAAGATTATTTTTGCGATAGGAATTGCTGGGACAGGTAAAACTCTTTTGTCCATTGCATCTGGTTTGACTCAGGTTTTAAATAGAAAGTACAAAAAGCTTATTATAAGCAGATCACCTGTTCCGATGGGTAGAGATATAGGTTATTTACCCGGTGATATAAACAACAAATTAGATCCATGGTTAAAACCTATTTATGATAACCTTGATCTAATTATAGGTAATATTCAAAACAAATCCAATGATGAGAGATACGATGAAAAGATCTATAGTGACATTACCTTAGAATATCTAAGAAGTAGCAATTTGATAGAGGTTGAAGGGCTCACATATATCAGGGGCAGAACATTTCATAATTCATTTATCATAATAGATGAAGCTCAGAACTTGACTCCCCACGAGGTAAAAACTATAATTACCCGTGTTGGTAAAAATTCAAAGATTATTCTCACTGGTGATATATATCAGATTGATAACCCATATGTGGATGAAAGAGATAATGGTTTGACCTATGCAAGTGAAAAATTTAAGCAGGTTGATAGCGATCTTGCCGTTTCCGTTTACCTTACTAAATGTGAGAGAAGTGAAGTCTCCAAGATTGCTGCCAGTATCCTTTGATAGATTGGTTCGATTTTTATATAATTGTAATTTTCCTGTAAATATTGTTTTTAAAACAGGAGGTTTATGTTTTTTTATTAATTATAAATTTTATATATATCAATAAAATACCTGACTGCCTTGTAATGGAAATGTAAAAAAATATTCAAAATGTTGCAATAATATTTTTTTTGTATATCTATTTAAAGTATGGAAAAAGTTAAAATTTATGTAGAGAAGATCGATAGGTCTGTTTATCTGTGGTTGGAGTTAATGGTATTGTTTTTTGCATTTCCGTTACTCTTTTCTGTAACTATAAAAACCAACCCACTCCCCTTTGTTCTTCTTGGTGGTTTGGTGGGATTTTATATTTTGTACAGTGATTCTGATTTTGACAGATCTTCTTTCTATAAGTTACCATCTTTAAATCTTGAGTATGCAAGGATCTTTTTACAGGTATTATTTTTATCTGGTCTGCTTTATTATTTTATTTCTACCTATTTTCCTGAGCATCTTTTCATATTTTTAAGAAAAGATTTTTATCTCTGGTTGGATATTATACTGGTTTATACTTTTTTAGGAGTTTATCCTCAGGAGATAATTTACAGGGCTTTTATATTTCACAGGTATAAGGATCTTTTTACAAAAGAAACAGGTTTGATACATATAAGTTCACTATCCTTTGCTTTTGGTCACATTATATATCTAAACTATATATCAGTTTTTCTTGCACTACTTGGTGGATATATCTTTTCAATAACATATTACAGAACACGTTCAGTATTTCTTGTCTACATTGAACATCTGTTATATGGTACTCTTTTATATACAATAGGCTTTGGTAGCTATTTTTATTCTGGGTTTATAAAATAGTATTATTTCTTTGTTATAACCTTACTGGATAGTCTGAAATTTGTTATACTGTAGGTTACAGAACTTATTCCTGTGTATATTAGTGTGAATAGAAATAGAACTGCAAATATTGTCATTGCTACAGGATTAAATACTCCTAACAAACCTGTAGAAATTTTAGCTAATGGGTACAATGAACTTTTGAATATTATTGTGTAAAAAGTTATTAATATCACATTTATAATTGACATCTTCTGGTATGCAGATATTTTACCCTCCCCTCTGTAGTCGGCTCTCAGAAACTCTGAAAAAAATCTGTATAATTGACTAACAAAAGTTACCAGAATAAGGGAGAATATGTAATACCCTTTTATGAATAGTATAATAGATATTAATCCTGTTGTGTTGTATAGTATAATGCTCATGGCTTGCACTGGAACTGTTTTCTGTTCACATAAATTTGAGGCGTATGATGCTTTTTTTAGCCTACCTGTGTATACCGTATTCCATTTATCAAATATTTTTCTTAAGAAACTGTCTGACAAACTATCAACACTTTTACCATAACAACATCCAAAACTCAGGCATCCTATTCTTCCAATACCTTCCCCCAAAATATAACCTATTGATAGAGATGCAAGTATTGGAATTATATAGCTTGTGTTTTGATCTTTAAAACCAGTGAGATACAGGCTTACAATGATGGCAATAGGTGATATCAAAACACCAATAAATACAGCTCCCCCTACTGTAAAACCTGATTTAGTTTTTTCTATAAAATAGGCAACGTACTTTGAGGATGGGATACATATAATAAATGTGAATAACATGATCAGGAATATTTGAATGATTTTTATATTTATCGATAGTAATAATATTGTAGTTACAAGAGAACCTAAAGTGTATGCAATCGCATTAAAAAGACCGTAGTACGTAAGGTTTAAAGATAGCCACTTTCCATCAGAAATCTGCTTGTACGGTATTGCAAGTAAAAATTGGAACCTTTCTGAGGGGAACTTTTTTATACCAAAATAGGATAGTAAAAATAAAATAAGCCCCAAAAAGATTAAAAATAAAAATTCATACATTTTAGCTCCTCCTTTTTCCTATTCGTTCCCTTACCCTGACTTTGATTTCCACCAGAGGGATATTGAATCCAGAGGTGTACCTGCTGGTTATATCATTTTTTCTTGAGAACTCCAGAATATCACTATCAAAAGTTATCTTGTTCTTTTCAAAAATGACAATATCTGTGCTACTCCCCGGTTTATAAAGACTTTTGGGTTGCCCTTTCATGGCAAAATCACCTTCTTGAAGGGGTGTCGGATCATTATATTTCTCTGATGAATATTCCTGAGATATCTCTCCTATCATCATTGCAACTACTTCTACAAAGGCAACAATCCCTACATTGCTCCCATCTCTTACGTCAGTGTCTATAATAGTAACAATTCTTTTGTTCATTGATAGAGGTGTAACGATTGATACTGTTGACGTTGGATTACAGGAGTGATATGCTCCATCAATCTCATATATATCAACAATTTCTCCAGAGACAGGTAGATGGTTGTAGTGATATTCATCGGGGGTCAATCTAAATACAGCAAAATCGCCACCCTCAAATCTATTTACCCATTTTTCTTTTAATATAAGGTCGTCAAGGGAGAAGAATTTATCTTTTATGAAGATTGAAGAGGTCTCGCTAAAACTTCCAGGTATCATTTTTGAGTCAGCCGGTGACACTATTATATCAGGATTATCATCCATAGGTCTATATTCCCAATACTTTATTTTTCGCTGAAAAACATCTCCAACTGTTTTATACTGTGTTATATCATCATAGATTTCATCCATGTTAATATTCATTTTTCTTAGATAATTCAATATTTCTCCATGGTTTATTCTTCTGGTGTAGTTGAAAAATTTTAGAAGTTTTGT
>JAIWOA010000085.1 GCA_020217115.1 Calditerrivibrio sp.
AGCCTTTTATCGATTGCATCAGTATATTCTATCAATCTGTCAGCAATGGTAGATTTACCATGATCTATGTGGGCAATTATACTAAAATTTCTGATAAATTTTTTATCCATTAAACTTATAACCTACCTACAGAAGTATAATTGAATCCAAGATCTCTCATCTTCTGCGGATCATAGATATTTCTCAAATCTGCTATATTATTTCGCCTCATTATCGATTTCACCTTTTCCATATCCAGTTTTCTAAACTGGTTCCATTCTGTCACAATTACAAGGCAGTCAACACCATTTATTGCATCGTACTCACCTTCACAGTAACATATTTTATCACCAAAATATTCCCTCGCATTCCCCATAGCTTCTGGATCAAAGGCTTTAACATCTCCCCCAAGCTTCAATATCTCTCCAATAATAGTAATAGATGGAGATTCCCTCATATCATCCGTATTCGGCTTGAAAGCAAGCCCAAGCATCCCAAATGTCAGGCCTCTCAAACAATTTTCACCACGTTTTATATCTAAAAGCTTTAAAATCTTCTCAACCATCCTTAACTTTTGAGCCTCATTCACTTTGATAACAGAATCAACTATCTGAAAATCATAACCATTACTCTTAGCAATGTATGACAACGCCCTTGTATCCTTAGGAAAGCAAGAACCACCATACCCTGGACCAGGGTGGAGAAATTTTGGTCCAATCCTTCCATCCATACCCATCCCCTTTGCCACCTTATGGACATCGGCACCTACAGCTTCACAGAGATTTGCAACCTCATTAATAAAAGTAACTTTAGTAGCCAGAAATGCATTTGATGCATATTTTATCATTTCAGCTGTTTCAATATTTGTAATTACAAAGGGGGCATCATTAAGATAGTGTGCACTGTATATATCCTTCATAATAGCCATAGCTTCTTCACTCTCAGCACCTATAACTATTCTATCTGGTCTTAAAAAATCGTTTACTGCTGCACCCTCTCTTAAAAATTCAGGGTTACTAACCACATCAAACCTTGCATTCTCTCCGGCAACAGATTTTATTATCCTTTTGACCAACTGACCTGTACCAACGGGAACTGTACTTTTATTAACAATAACCTTGTAACCGTTCATATTTTCAGCAATATCCCTCGCCGCTGATTCAACATATTTTAAATCTGCACTTCCATCTTCCTTAGAAGGAGTCCCCACAGCTATGAAAATTACAAGATTATTTTTAATAGCCTCTTTAGTATTTGTGGTAAAATTAAGGCGCCCTTCCTTGACATTCTTAGCAACTATATCATCCAGACCAGGCTCATAGATAGGAATCCTACCCTGTTTCAACATATTTATTTTATTTTCATCCAGATCCACACAGGTGACAAACATCCCAAACTCTGCAAGACATGCCCCTGTAACCAATCCAACATAGCCTGTTCCCATTATGGCAATTCTCATAACAAACCCCTAAAAACATTTTTACAAAACGTATAATTTTACATTCTATTTGATAAATATGCAAGTATTTTTTGAAATAAATCAGGGTAAAATAATGATAAAATAATAAATTCTAAAAAGGCCCCACCTAACTTAGCTAATAGAAAAAATTATCTGGAAAGCTCTGCTATAGTTTTCTCCAGAAAATCTGCACTAATTGCTCCAACAATACCTTTATAAAGGGTTCCATCTTTGGTGTAAAAAATATTTGTTGGAATACTTGATACCCCCATCTTCTCCTCCAATTCCCTTTTTGCATGGTAAGTAGGGTATGTTATCTTATATTCAGCAATAAACTGTTTCGCCTTTGACAAATCATCATCTATAGAAATACCTATGATCACAAAATCCTTATCTTTAAATTTATTGTAAGTAGCCACGAAGTCAGGAGTCTCAGCCTTGCAAGGAGGACACCATGAAGCAAAGAAATTGACAAGAACCACCTTCCCTTTATTTTCAGCTAAAACTTTTTCAAAGGAAGCAACGTCGAGATCCTTTAACTCGGGCAGATTGGAGATGTTAGAATCTGAAAATTGATTACAGCCATATATATAAACAAACGAAATTAAAACAATAACTGATAAAAAAAATTTTCTCAACACAAAACACCTCTCAGAAATTTATACACTATATATATTCGAATATTTGAATTTGTCAAAATATTTTTATAATGAGCCATGCTTCATAAATTATTTGGAACCAAACAGGTAAAGGTTCTATTCAACCATTTTTATCATAGCCGTTCTGTTATAACCAGTATTTAAAAGATCCACAACCTTTCTACTCATATTATTGAGATTAACAATCTCATTTTTACCAATCACAACTGGTGGAGCAACGAAAGTAAGGGGATTAACGTACTTAGAGCCGATCTGAATTCTATAATCAACGTGGGGACCCGTAGAATACCCTGTAGAACCTACATATCCAATCACCTCACCCTGAGAAACCCTGCTACCTACCTTCAAACCTGATCTAAATTTAGACATATGCATATAGGTTGTAAGGACATTGTTTTGATGCTTAATTTTGACAAAATTACCTGCACCTCTCTGAAAACCTATCTGTGTAATAATTCCAGAACCTGTAGCATATATAGGGGTCCCAGTGGGAGCAGCATAATCTACACCAAAATGAGGAAGTGGTCTACCAAGTACAGGATGTAATCTGCTTGAGGTAAATTTTGAGCTAACCCTCCCAAATTTAAGGGGAGCACGCAAAAAACCTTTTTTAAGATGTTTCCCATCTGGTGTAAAATAACCAGAAAGCTTACCATTGTTGTAATATATTGCCCTTATCGTTCTGCCTTTATTGTAAAAATCTGCCGCCAATATCCTCCCATAGCCAGCAAAAACACCTTTCACAAATCTTTTTTCCACGACGATACTAAATCGATCCCCCGGCTGAACCTCTTTAAAAAAGTCCACCTCCCACTGATAAATATCTGCAAAGAGAATAGCAAGTTCGTCACTTTCCCCAAGAGAAGATACTGTTTCAAATAAAGAACCATTTATAGTACCGGAAACAACAGAATTAATTGTCCAAATATCATGTTCTATAATATCTATATGGTAACCATCATTTTTTTTAAAAATCTTCACCTCTTTTGTCAAATCTATAGGAATATGGGCATAATTGGCATCAAAAGTTATCTTTTGACCAGCCTTCAAAACAAAATCAGGCAATCTATGTTTTAAATCTTTATAAATACTAATTGCCTTGTCATAGTCGAACAGTTTGGTAAATATCGTTATAAATGTGTCTCCAGGTTTTACAATAACCTCTTCTGAGTATACGGAAAAGGATAAAAATAAAATAAGTAATATTGAGATAGTTATTTTTCTAACCATTATTCTTCCACCTCACATATTTTTTATATGTAAAAATGTATACGATAATCAAGACAGCAATGGATGGTAAAATAACAATGCTAATTGTGTCTATTTTTTCCTTTATTAATTCTATATTTTTACCAACAAAGTACCCAACATAGGCAAGTATAGTTGACCAGATACCAGCTCCTAAAGCTGTAAAAATACAAAATCTCAAAAGATTCATTCTGGCAAGTCCAGCAGGGAAAGAGATATATTGCCTTATCCCGGGTAAAAGCCTACCTACAAATGTTGTTATTTCACCATGATTCTGGAAAAATCTCTCCATCTTGCTAAACTTAGACTCACTGAGAAAGATATATTTCCCATATTTTATTAAAAAATTCCTCCCAAAGGTGGCAGCAATATAATAGTTTACCAAACCTCCAACCAGAGATCCAAAAGTTGAGGACAAAATAACAAAAAAGATATTCATCCCACCCTGAGAAACAATGTAACCAGCAGGAGGAACTACTATTTCACTGGGGAAAGGTATAAAACTACTCTCAATAGCCATAAAAAATATAATGCCCAAATAACCTGTCTTATCTATAATTCCAACAACAATACTTGCAAGCTTTTCTAACATTTCCCCAAGATCTCCTCTGCCTGTTTTAAAGAAAGATCTGTTACCTCTCCAGATATCATAGAAGCAATGACCTTTATTCTTTCCTCACATGACAAACTGCGAACAACTGTTTTTGTTTTACCTTCACTATCCTCTTTAATTAAGTGAAAATGCCTGTCTCCTCTTGCAGCTACAACCGGTAGATGAGTTATGACGATAACCTGTTTATTTTTTGAAATTAATTTTAACTTATCTCCAACTTTTTTTGCAGTAACTCCACTTATGCCAGTATCTATTTCATCAAAAAGAAGTGTACCAACCATGTAAACCTGGGAGAAAGCCTCTTTTAATGCAAGCATAACCCTCGAAATTTCACCACCGGAAGAGATCTTTGACAAAGGGCCAGGTTCAAATCCAATATTTGTAGATATATAAAATTCTGCGTCAAAACCAGCCCTATCATCAAAAGTCTCTTTTTCTTCACAATTTACTGTAAAAATGGCATTCTTTAGCTCTAAATCCTTCAATATCTCAGTAATTTTATTCGATAAAGCTATAGATATCTCTTTTCTTTCCCCATTTAAGATGCTCTTTGCTACTTTTAAATCTTCAAATATAATATTTTTCTCTTTTTCAAGCTCAAGGATCCTTTTATCTGTAAGCTCTATCGATTCCAGTTTTTTACCCAACTCTTCAAGGAAAACTGGAATCTCATCTATCGATTTATTATATTTTTTACAAACTCTATTAATCGCTTCTTTCCTGTCTATCAACCTATTTAATTCTGATTCGTCCAGATCATATTTTGTAATAATAGCTTCACAAGTTGCTCCAATATCCTGAATATCGTATAGGAGAGAATTTACTTTTTCTGAAATATTTGAAAACTCCTCACCAAATTTTGCAATTGAACCAAGCTCTTTTGATATATTTGTAAGCAAATTGTACACATTTATCTCATCAAAATTTATCATATTCAATGATGCAGTAAGGGAATTTCTTATCTTATCAATATTTGAGAGCATTTCTATCCTTTCATTCAGGGACGAATCTTCAGAGGGATCAACCTTAAGTTGAACAAGCTCCTGTATCTTATACTCCAAAAACTCCTTTTCCCTATTTGCATTTTCTATGTTAGAAGTTATTTCACAAATATCTTTTTCTAATTTTTTCCATTTCCGATAGGTAGTTATATATCTTGATTTTATATCGTCATCAACAAGGCTATCAATAAAGATCAAATGATTTCTGGGATTTAAAAGCAGCTGGTGTTCATGTTGCCCATGGATATCAACAAAATTTTCGGTTAGATTTTGAAGTGTCTTTAAAGGAGCGAGAATCCCATTTATACTAACTTTATTTTTACCGTTTAGATAAACTTCTCTTCTTACAATAATCTCTTCACCAATCTCAAATTCATCCACCAAGTCTTGAGGTAAACCGGAAAAATCACCAGTAAATACACCCTGAACTCTTATCGGCTTGTCTTCATCTCTGAAAAAGTTTTTATTAAGCTTATCCCCCAGAACTATTTTAATGGCATTAACTATGAGAGTCTTACCTGCACCTGTCTCCCCAGTAAATACATTTAACCCTTTTGTAAAATCAAGCTCCACATCTCCGATAACAGAAAAATTCTGTACAGAAAGAAATGACAAAAACACTAATTACCACCCCAACCAAGTTTTTCCCTTAGCAACGAAAAATAGTTTCTATTTGAGGAAACGATAAGATTTACATAATAACTCGATTTTTTTATTACAACTTCTTCACCATTAGTTAACCTTTTCCCTATCTGCCCATCATAGGTCAAAAATACCCTTTCATCATCATTTTTTACTTTGAGACGTATCTCCACATCTCCATCAACAACTATAGGTCTATTGGAAAGAGAATGGGGACATATTGGAGTAATAATAATATTATTTTGTGTAGGGTATACAATAGGCCCACCTGCTGCAAGATTATATGCCGTAGACCCTGTAGGTGTAGATATGATAAGCCCATCAGCCCTATAGGTATTTACAAAATGTTCATCTATATATACATCTATATCTATAATGCGGGCAAGGGCACCTTTATTGATAACAATATCATTTATTACTGAGGATTTAAATGTTTCTACACCACCCAGTAAAACTCTACTACATAATTTAAGTCTTTGTTCAGTTTTATAATCTCCTGACAAAATTCTATCCAGAGTACTCTCAAGCTCTTCTATTCTTGTTTCGGTAAGAAAACCAAGCCTACCAAGATTAACCCCAAGTATGGGTATCTCTTTGTTATCTATTATTCTAATGCTGGAAATTAAAGTTCCATCGCCACCCAGAACAATTAACATATCAGCATTATCCCTGATTTCCTGATGACTTGATTGAACAGCATTAATTACATACGCAGCCCTCTCCTCTAAAAGGGGAGTAATGTTTACATTTTTAAGATAGCCAACCAGACGAGTCAATATGTTATATATATTCTCAGCATGTGGTTTTGCAACAATAGCTAAACTCTTCATCCACAACCTTATCTATTATACTTTTTAGATCAATTATACCCATTTCTATCCCTTTATACACAAAAAATACCAAATATTCAATATTACCTTTTGCTCCCCTTATGGGAGACTTTGTCAGGCCACAAAAACTCATCATGCCCATGTAACATTCTAAAACCTCCAAAATGACCCTTTTGTGAACAAAAAGATCATCAACTACACCACCTTTGCCTACCTCTTCCTTCTTTGCTTCAAACTGTGGTTTTATAAGTAAACAAACTTCAGTAAAATCTCTACAAAAAATACAGATTTTCGGATACACTGCCTTTAAAGATATAAAGGAAAGATCCCCAACTATTATATCTACCGATTCACCAATCTCCTCAAATTCTATATTTTTGAAATTAATCCCCTCTTTGACTACAACACGTTTATCATTTCTCAAACTGTAGTCCAGAATCCCCTTCCCTACGTCAATGGCATATACCTTTGCTGCACCACTCTTCAATGCAAAATCGGTAAAACCTCCCGTTGAAGAACCTATATCGATGATAGTTTTACCACTAAAATCGAGACCGAATGTCAGCATACCTTTTTCCAACTTTAAGCCACCTCTGCTGACAAACCTATTTGATCCCTTTATCTCAATATCGATATCTTCAAAAACCATCGTTCCGGGCTTATCGATAATATCTGTTCCATGTCTAACTTTTCCAGACATCAATAGTCTTCTTGCAGTATCGATATCGGAGCAAAACTTATGCTCAACTAAATAATTGTCAATTCTAACCTTTTTCATTACATCTTAGATATTTGATGACTCTATCAGCCATCAATTCACCCTTAAGACAGGACATTTTTCTAAGGTTGTCGATATCCCCATGTTCTACAAAGATATCAGGTACACCAAAACGTATATGTTTTACAAAAAGGTCACTCTCATTCATTATAGACAGAATATATTCCCCTGCACCACCATTGAGTGAACCCTCTTCAACTGTTATGATTAACCTTTTCCCTTCAATATGTTTTACAAGAATATCCTTTGATAAAGGCTTTAAAAATCTTAAATTTATTAAGGTAGCATCAATACTTTCACTTTTCAACAGATTGTACATTTTCAATGCCTCTTTAAAAATATGACCCACAGAGATTATTGTAATATCACCCCCATCAAACAAAACTTCAGGATCGCCTATATTTATTGGATTATATGGAAGATCATAAAAATCTGCTTCACCCCTTGGATACCTTATGGCAACAGGGGTATATATATTTTCGCTGAGTTTTAACATCTCCTCAAGTTCCCTTCCATCTTTTGGGACCATAATAGTCATATTAGGCACAATCCTCAGATATGAAAGATCAAAAACTCCATGGTGTGTCGGACCATCATCACCCACAAAACCAGCTCTGTCGATACAAAAAGTCACTGGAAGCTTCTGTAGTGCCACATCATGTATAACCTGATCGTAACCTCTTTGTAGAAACGTTGAGTATAATGCCACATAAGGTTTCATCCCTGCTGCAGCAAGTCCCGCAGCAAACGTTATAGCGTGCTGTTCCGCAATGCCAACGTCAAAACTTTTCTCAGGGAATCTATCTCTAAATATTGAAACACCTGTGCCATCTGGCATAGCAGCAGTAATAGCCAATATTTTATCATTAACCTCACCCATCCCCCTTAAAGTTTCCCCAAAAATTTGAGTGTATGTTTTACCAGAGCCAAATTTTAAAGGAACACCTGTAGCTTTATCAAATTTTGAAACACCATGAAATTTAGAAGGGTTCTTCTCCGCTGGTTCATACCCTTTACCTTTTTTCGTATTTACATGTATTAAAACAGGGGAACTTTGTATAAAAGCATTGTGCAGAGATTCCTCTATGTCTATTATATTATGTCCATTCACAGGTCCTATATACTTAAATCCCAGCTCTTCAAAGATAACGCCAGGAGTGAAGAAGCCTTTAACCCCTTCTTCCATTTTTTTAGCAATATGTAACAATGGGTTACCAAACGTTGGAAGTTTCTCCATAAATAATTGAAAATCTTTTCTAAATTTTGTGTACAGATCACTGGTCATCTTCTTAGAAAGGTAATTTGATAATGCACCTACGTTTGGGCTAATAGACATCTCATTGTCATTCAATATGACAACTAAATTTTTCTTAAGATGCCCTGCATTATTCAAACCCTCAAAAGCAAGACCAGCTGTCATAGAACCATCTCCAATAACTGCAACCGTTCTTGCATCCATCTTCATAAGATCAAATGCAGTCTTCATACCAAGAGAAGCTGATATTGATGTACTTGAATGACCAACACCAAAGGCATCATAGGGGCTCTCTGAAATTTTATTGAATCCACTTATACCTTGGTACTGCCTTAGGGTAATGAATTGCTCCCTTCTGTCTGTCAAAATCTTATAAGCATAGGATTGATGCCCCACATCCCACACAATCCTATCCTTTAGAGGGTCAAGCATCCTCAAAAGAGCAATAGTTATCTCTACAACACCAAGGCTCGGAGCAAGATGTCCACCATTACTTGAAACAACATCGATTATATAGCTTCTAACCTCTTTTGCAAGAGTCTCAAGTTCATTGTAATTGAGTTTCTTTATATCTTCCGGGAGTTTTAACTCAGATAAAATCCCCATAATCCCCCCCCCACGTTTTATATATTAGTTACTTCTCTGAATAACAAATTTTGCAAGCTCTTTTAGTGGTAAAGCTGCTTCACCATAATTATCCAGAATTGAGAATGCAGTATTTATAAGATCATCAGCGATTCTTTTAGACTTTTCTATGCCAAAAATAGCTGGATAGGTAGCCTTATCTTTTTTTAAATCACTCTTTGCATTTTTACCAAGCTCTTCAGATGTTGAAGTAAGGTCAAGTATATCATCTACTATCTGGAAAGCAAGTCCAATATTTTTTCCAAACAATAACATATCTTTTTTCCCTTTTTCATCAGCATAGCCAAGTATTGCTCCAAGTTCAAGACAATAAGCAATAAGGGCAGATGTTTTGTTCATATGGATAAAGGCAACGGTATTCTCATCAAAATTCCCACCCTCAGCCTTCAAATCGGCAAACTGCCCACCTACCATACCCCTGTCACCTGTTGCAATGGCAAATTTATTGGCAGCTTCAAGCATAATTTCAGGTTCAACGTCAGGATTTAATTCTCTGCTCGTCATAATTTCAAAAGATTTTGTCAGCAAAGCATCTCCAGCAAGTATTGCCACACCCTCACCAAAAACAACATGGTTAGTGGGCTTACCCCTTCTCAAGTCATCATCATCCATTGCAGGTAGATCATCATGTATGAGGGAATATGTGTGCAAAAGCTCCACAGCTGCAGCAAAGGGGGTAACTTTATCAAAATATCCATCAAAAACACCAAAAGATGAATAAATAAGAGCAGGTCTCAGCCTTTTCCCCCCTGCAAAGACACTATACCTCATAGAATCTGTAAGCCCATTTATATGGGGATCCGTACTAATTAGATAACTGTCAAGCCAGGAGTCAACTTTTTTTGCCCAGAAATTTATATAATTTTTTATATTAAAATTCATCTGCAGACTCCGCATCTAAAGTACCCTCCGAACTACTTACAATCTTATCAACCTTAATTCGGATATCTGACAAAGTTTTTTTACACTCATTTACAAGCCCCATACCCTCTTTAAAAAGTTCAAGGGTGCTTTCTATACCATACTGGTCAGATTCAAGCATGGCAACAATCTCTTCTAATCTTTTTAGTTTATCTTCAAACTTCATTTTTCTCTCACCTTGACCTGTTATAGACCATTTCACAGTGACCGTCAACCTTTACATTATAAAAAGCGTCAATTATAACCCCCTCTTCAATGATAAAGGTAGATCTTATAATCCCCATTGTTTTTTTCCCATACATAGTCTTCTCACCATAGGCTCCATAGGCTTCTGCAACTTTCTTATCTGGATCAGACAACAAAATTATCTTTAGATTATGTTTTTCTCTAAACTTTTTGTGAGTTGCAATACTATCTGGACTTATACCTATAACTGCAATATTTTCAGAGGAGAATTTATCGATTAGTTCACTAAAACCAACTGCTTCCTTTGTGCATCCCGGGGTATTATCCTTTGGATAGAAATAGAGAACAAGCTTTTTAAAACTTTTTAAAGAATATTCTTTACCATCATCCCCCATAAGTATAAAATCGGGAGCTACATCACCAGATTTAAGCTTAACAGACATAATGTCCTCCTTTTTTAAAAAAGTTGAAAATATATATACCCATTATATCACATCTTTTTGTATTTTGCATATAGCTGACCACATGCTCCATCTATATCTGACCCATAACTTTTTCTTATGAAAACCGTAAAATTCCGATCCGTGAGGTATTTCTGAAATTTGAGAGCAGATTCTTCGGTGGATGGTTTGTAGATACTGTCGATAGTGGGGTTGTAAAGAATCAAATTGATCTTTACAGGTAAACCTTTGACAATGTGAATAATTCTTTTTGCATCGTCAATGGTGTCATTTATACCCCTCAACATTACATATTCAATTGTAATTCTTTTCCTTTTTTGCAAAGGGAGTTCTCTAAGCTTACCCACCAATTCTGCAATACCAAATTTACGGTTAACTGGCATAATCTCGCTTCTTGTAGAATCAGTAGTGGCATTTAGAGACACAGCAAGATTTACAGGTTTTTTAAGGGAAAATATTTTATCTATATTATCAACCCTACCTGAAGTTGATACGGTAACCTTTCTGTGGGAGAATCCAAGCCCATTCTCATCTGTAAGTATTGAAAGGGATCTCATTACATTTTCAATATTATCCAGGGGCTCTCCCATTCCCATATAAACAATATTGGTTACCTTATCCCCTTTCTCTTCAAGTAATCTATTCATTACAATTACCTGCTTTAAAATCTCAGCAGAAGTTAGATCCCTTTTAAAACCTATCTTAGCTGTACTACAAAAACTACACCCCATTCTACAACCAACCTGAGTCGAAATACATAGGGTATTTCTATTCCCATCCTTTAGAACTACAGTTTCTATCTTCTCACCATCTTCAAAGGAAAAAAGAGCTTTGATGGAACCATCCTTTCTGGATTCTATCTTTTCCAGAATCTCAATTTTGGTAAATTCTGAACAATCTGAGAGTTTACCCCTTAGAGACTTTGATATATCTGTCATATCTTCAAAATTATCTACCCCTCTACTAAAAATCCACTTATATATCTGTTCTCCTCTGTATGATTCTTCACCCAGGGACTTTAAAAACTCTTTTATCTCCTCAAGACTCATATTATCAATTTTTATCATTCATCACCGTATAATTTTTTATATAAATTGCTATAATAAAAATACATCCCTGCATTACCTATCCTTTGAAAAGCATCTATAAGGTTTACCATATCTTTCTTATCCTTAAATATATCAACCTTCTTTTTCAAAATAGTCACATACTCCTCAATCTCATCTGTTTTAAGACAGAGATCAAGATAAAGGGAGAAATCATCCTCTGTATATTTATCAGTCAGTAAAATAATATACTGCCACTTTTTTGCTTCCACAAAACTACCATTGTTAAAAAGAAGAGCTACAACTCTTCTTACCTTATCCAGATCAAAATTCTCACCAATCTCCTTTTCAATCATCTTTATTTCAGAATCTTCAACATTATAATCCACACCATTTTCGATTTTTGAGTTTAACATATGCAGATCTTTGTAATCCTTTTCCAACAATGATGAGATGTCAAGTTTCTTAAATAATATAGGTTTGTCTGACACCTTAACTAATCTCGTACAGTTTTCAAAATGGCAACTCTCCTCAAAAGTGGTAAAAATAATTCCACCATATACAAGGGATGAAAGAAATTGCTCTAGAACGGATGATATAAGAGCTTTCGTCCCATATATCAGCACATTGTTACATAAAATTATGTCAAAATTTACCTTTATTGCATCACTAATATTATTTTTTAATATATTCAGATTGTAAAATTCAACATTATTTTTTATGATTTCCGATAAGTAAAACTTCCCATCAATTATCTCGAACCACTTTTTATAATTATCATCTAAATTACGCATATCGTAGTGATCATAAATAGCTACCCTTGCTTTATCAATGGCATGAACATCAATATCCACTCCGTATACCCTATGTTTTATACCAGCCTCAGTAAGAGCCATTGACAGAGAATATGGCTCCTGCCCCTCAGAACACCCAAAACTCAATATATTCAAATAACTATTCTTAGAAAAATGTGATAAGATATATCTAATCTGATCTTTATTTCTAAAAAAGAAAGATTCATTGTTGAACAGACATCCCTTGAGGTTATCCCTGACAAATATTTCAATCTCATCTTCTGTTTCTGGATAATTTATAACATACTGATAAAGAACACCCAACAAACAATCAGAGTTATACTCGTTTATCTTTATACCATAATTAGCTTCCACATATCTGCACAAAAGCTCTACAAATGATGAGGAATTATAGACTTCTTTTAACTTCCTCATCTGTTTGGTATATTGAGAATATTTTACTTAAATTGGTATTTACAAAAATCTTTTTAATATTTTCACTAAGATTCGTGAGATAGAGTTTTTTCCCATTATCCTGTAAAAATTTTAAGAGCTGAATAAGTTCCCTCAATCCACTGCTATTCAGATAGGTCACCCTTGAAAAATTCACAATAGCATATTTTATCTCACCAGATATCTTACAAAGATAATCCTTTACCTCTGCCCCAGTAAGAGCATCAACATCACTAACTGGAAAAACTATTTCAATTTCGCCATCTCTCTCCTTATAAAAAGCCATATCGCCTCCACCTATGAAAGTCTTTTCATCTCTATCTGTCGTTTAAAAACATATTTTATGATAATATCCCTATCCCTCTCCCTTATGGAAATAAATTCGATACCATACTCTCCCATCTTATTTAAACTTGGGAAAATAGTCACAATTTTCCCAAATATCTCATTAACCCCTGGAAAATGATCCTTTAAATCCAGTAAAACGATATCGTCCACAGAAAAGTTAGCTTCAACCTGTATCCTCAAACCACCACCGGAGATATCCTTTATAAGTGCATCATAGCTGTCCAATTTTGCTATAACCTCATTATTTGAAATATTATAAAAAATTTTAAAGACCTTTGTTTTTAGCCTGCAATCTACACGAAAATATTTCCTGAGCTCAGACCTATATATAAATTCAGGCCTTTTTAGTTTTAGCATAGGTATTCCATCTGTAACCCTACCTTCAACCGTCGTATCAAAACTAAACCTCCCCTGACTTGCTATGAAAGAGACCTCCACCTGCATCCCAGGTCTTATGGGAAAAGGGACCCCTTTTAAGGTGGGAATACCCACATAAATCCCATCCTGCCTTATATCCTCAATCCTCGAGTCGTAAATACCCCTATAATCTCCAGAATTTACCGTCACATTTATTTTAGTATTAACCTGGATGTAATTTTTATATTCCTTGATCTTTTCCATCTAAATTCTCTTCTTTAATTTTTGGAAAAAACAAAACAAATTCTGTGCCATTGTCAGAGGTAAAAAATTCTACCCCCCCCTTATGTTCCAATACTACTTTTTTGACTATTGACAGGCCCAATCCTGTTGATTTGCCATCATCTTTAGTGGAAAAAAAAGGTTCGAAGATCTCTTTTTGTATTTCAAATGGTATACCCGGCCCACTATCTGCTATAGAGATAATTACAAAATCATCGTTTTCATCCGTTTTCAATACTATCTGAGGATTAGTAGATGTTCTAACGGCATCGTTGGCATTGAGAAGTAGATTAAGCAATGCCTGTTCGATGTTTGATTTTACCCCATATATCAGACTAATTGGTTCTTTATATTCAAGCTTTAGATTTACATTCCCCTTTCTGATGTCGTAATCAGAAAAGGATAGGAGCTCTTTAATTGTAGTATTTATATTTAATTTTACCTTTACCTCATTTTTATCCCTTGCAAAAAATGTAAGATTATTGACAAGCTCTAAAATCTTTTCCAGAGATGTTTTTAACTTGTTTGCAAACTCCCAAACAACTTCATCCTTATTATTTACTTTACTAATCTTGCTTGGATATATATCTATATATGTTTTCATAGCAGACAATGGATTGTTCAGCTCATGTATGATACCAGAAGCTATTCTACCTACAAGGGATATATTGTCCAGATCTTTCTGCTTCTGTGAAATATTTTCTATCTCCGTAATATCTTTGAGGATAATCATTACCTCTCCATCAAACAAAACAAAATTACCTATAAAGGTTGTATTTTCTATACTGAATTTGAAATTTTTTAAATACCCTACTTGATTTAATAACTTTAGAAGATTTTCGACATCATCTTTAAACAATACTGAAAAATCAAACTTCTTTTTATAAAAGGATCTCAAAAACTCATACCCAAGGGAACAGCTGTTTGCATAGGTCATAATTCCATTTGTATCCACAATAAATATCGGATCCATGGAAGATTCAACTATTACATTAAATCTCCTCTCCCCTTTTAAGATCTCCTTATTAAAGTGAGCAGCCTCCCTTGCCTTTTGCTCTAAGGATCTTGAAAGCTGAGTAGCCAGATGATCTATACTCTTAGAACCATGGCTATCGTTAAGTAATATCCTTTTTATATCTTGGGGGAAGGAGATAGGATCTATAGGTTTGGTAAAATAGGCGAGACAGCCTATTGTTTCAGCAATATTTTTATATTCATGGTTATGGGCTGCTGTCAAAACGACTATCGGAATATTTTTTGTATTCTCCTTAGACTTAATAAGGGTAGCAGCCTCCAGACCTTTAAGATTGGGAAGATCTATATCCATAATAATGAGGTCAGGTTTATACTTTTCAGCCTTTTCCAGAGCATCAAGTCCGTCTACAGCATTAGCAACAATAAAACCGTTTTTTGAAAGAATAAACTCCACCAACTTATAATTATCAAAGTTGTCTTCTACATAAAGAATATTCAATGTACACCCCTACAAATTCTAACCAATTTACGAATAACTAATTATAAATAATAAACCCAAAATTAATATTTGTAAAGTAGGGTAAGCTAACAAAACATAAAAAAATTAAATATATGGAAGCTTTTTAATCCTAAACTATATTAATTATATCAAAATCTTCACCTGTTATACTCACTCCACCATTTTTTGTTATCTGAAATGTATTTTCTATACCAACCATACCAAAGCCTTCAATACCTCTCTTAGGCTCTATTGCCATAACCATATTTTCCTCGAGGGGATCATCAAAACCTTTAGCAACAACTGGATACTCATCAATTACCAGCCCTATACCGTGGGCAAGAAACTTTACTTTATTAGAACCATAACCCATAAAATGCAGATCAAATTCTGTATCAACCTTGCTCATAACTTCATCATATATCTGTGAAGGTATCGCACCTACCTTAAGCCTCTCAGCAACCATATTTTGTATTTCAACACACCTTTTATGATAATCATAGGCGATCTCAGGTATTCTGCCAACAGCGTAGACAGTTGTCTTATCTGTGTGGTATCCATTATATCCGCAACCGATATCAAGCATAACAATACTATTATTTTTCAATATATTATTGTGACTTCCCATCAATGGAACAGCTGGTGAAACACCCACAATCCCTGCTGGACCATCAAAGGAGTTATAGTAGTTACCACTTTCTCCAAAACATATATTTCCAGTGAGCAATTCGGCGTTAAAGGTTCCCATCCTTGTAAGCCCCTGACCACCTCTTTTAACCATCTCATAAAATACAATTGCCCCCACTTCAGCCTCACTTATACCTGGCTTTAAAATAGATGGGACAATCTTCTGCATAACTTCTTCATGAATTTTTCCACTTTTCTTCATTAGATCAATTTCATAGTCTGACTTCACAGATCTCGTTTTCAAAATAGCAAGATCGGCAGACATGATATTCTTGATTCCAAAGGTCTTATTGAATCTTTCAAAAAAACCTACAGGAACAAGATCTTTTTCTATATGTATCGAATCATACTTCAAATTAGTGTAGTTTAGTATATCTTTAAAACTCTTCATCTGATAGATAAATTTTAGAGGAGATTCTATCTTACCTCTGTCAAAACTCTTTCTGATAAAAAAATAGTTTTTACCTCCCCTTTCTATTATAAGCACACCATTCTGCATAGTATTTGTGAAATAAAAAAGGTTTACCTTACCAAAAATAGCAGCTACCTCCCAATTATTATCTAACCTGCTAAGATTTCTTTTAAATCTTTCTATGCGATCCAATAATTCACTTTCCAAGTTCATAAAAGCAACTCCTTCGTTATTTTCTTGGTATCGAGATGACTCCTTATTTTCAAAACAATTCTCTTTTCTATCTGCCTAATCCTTTCCCTTGTTAATGAAAGCTCTTTCCCTACTTCATCTAAAGTTCGAGGTTTTTTCCCATCCAGCCCATAACGCATTGTTATAATTTTTCTTTCAGATTCTGATAAATATTGCATCCACCTGCACACAAGCTCCTGAATATTTGCCTCAAAGGCATTGTTAAATGGATCTTTATTAACATCATCTGGTATCATATTATGGAAACTTTCCTGTTCATCATCAGATATTGGAGAATCCAGTGAGATATCCTGTCTCATAGCTTCTATCGCCTTGTACATATTAGCAATTGAGATCCCTGTATACGTTGAAAGCTCAAGATACGTCGGATTTCTTCCAAGACTTTCCTTTAATTCCGCAGTGGCCCTCAGGACTTTTTTCATATATTCCATTACATGGATGGGGACCCTCACAATCTTAGAGTTTGTAATAACAGCTCTTTCAACTGCCTGTCTTATCCACCAGGTAGCATAGGTACTAAATTTAAAACCCTTTCTATAATCAAATTTTTCAACAGCCTTAATAAGACCTATGTTACCTTCAGAGATAAGGTCCTCAAGAGGCACACCCTTGTTTACATATTTTTTTGCAATGGAGACAACAAGCCTGAGATTACATTTTATCATCAAGTCCTTTGCATCTTTACTACCATCCTCCATCAACTTACATAGCTGAATCTCCTCTTCTCTTGACAGCATTGGACAATTAGAAAGCTCACTCAAATAAATCTTTATCAAATCACCAGACGAATCACTTTTTTGAACGAGATCATCAGACACAATATCTTCTTCAAGATCATTAGTATCAACTAAATCTGTGGCCACCTCTTCTAATGGCAAAACTTCACTCTCAACAACACTAATATAAAATTCCGTCAAACCCTGATGACTTTGCTCTTCAGATAAAATATCGGTAGACTTTTTTAAATTAGACATAACACCTTTCAAAGAGTATTAAAGTAATTGGCGTATAACAAATAGATTGCCAACCTTTACCATAAATAAAACTATTTTTAATTAAAAATCAAGCAAAATATTTTTACCTTTGTATCATAATAAAGATCCTGAGCAATTTTGTGATTAAAGTTGTATATTATCATAAAAAATATGAAAAACTTGTTGAAAATTTCTAAATATTTTTTATAATAATTAAAAATTAGAAAAAGGTGGCATATGAAGGAAAGGGTTTTAGAATTAAAAAAGAAAGTAATCGAGTGGGATGATATCTATGAACTCCTTGATATAGACGACAGAGAAGAATTAAAGAGGATGAAGAGTGAGATATTATTGCTAAGTAAAGATCTTAAAGATGAAGATCATCTGTGGATAGACAACAGAATATCTGAATGGTATTCAAAATATCTCGAATTAGAGGTTAATACAAGAATGAGGCTGACTGAAGGGTAATACCGATTATCTACTTTTATTTCTTATAATTGAAAATATATATTTAATTTTTCCACTTATATCTATAGTCGTAATAGTAAATTCGATACTTATTCTGTTACCATTTTTATCTATTGCTGGAACAGACAAAATATCGCCCTTTTTATACTTGCTCTTGCCTGTTTCAATGACTTTATAAAAACTTTCCCAATGTTTTTCCCTATGCTTTTCCGGTATTATAATATCGAGGGACATTCCAATGGCTTCATCTTTCTTAAAACCAAATAAAATCTCTGCAGAACAGTTCCAATACTCTATAATGCCACAATCATTTACAGACAATATAACATCTGAAGCAGATTCGATAAAATCTAATAATATGTACTTTTCCATATTTTCTCCTTACAAAAAAATATGCAAATAAAATATAGTATAAAAAGTGGGTTGGCAATAGATAAGTTTCAGCGAGGCAGTATATTTTATAAATAAAAAAGGTATCTGGCAGCTACCTATCTTCCCGGGCGTTATCTTCACCAAGTATTTTCGGCGTTGGAGGGCTTAACTTCCGTGTTCGGGATGGGAACGGGTGTGACTCCT
>JAIWOA010000171.1 GCA_020217115.1 Calditerrivibrio sp.
GCCAGCCTCTTTTGCCCAGCATAACCTTGAGGAGCAGCATTTTTTCTTGCTATCCCAACAGCACCAAGATATCCATCATAATTAGGTTCCCAGAACCATATCGGTTTTCCATCTCTTATTGGATAAGAGTCTTTTTTTATCTCTTTTTCAATGACTTTATTTGGAGATTCCTTTTCCTGCAAAGTTTTAGGGGCAGGAGATTCTTTTACTATCTGCTTTGGTTCTTCTGATTTTTTCTCAGTAGTATTTTGTTGTGTTGTTCCCCCACCTGTTTCCTTGTCGAGCTCTTCAAAAGCTTTTTGTGCCTTTGATTGTTGTATAGCTGGAGCTTCCTGATTAACTTTTTTTGTTGTTTTTTCTGCCATGCAGGCAACAAAAAATAGTAGAGAAGATATAATAATAACTATTTTTTTCATTAGCAACCTCCTTAATTATACAGATTCTATATCATTTTTATTAAAAGTCAAATTTAAATATTTTTAATATACTCAATTATAGCACAACTAAATTTTATATGCTAACTATTTGACTATAAAAATCGATTTTAAAAGGGATTGAATAAAAATTATTTTTTAATTCTTTTTATCTTTCATAGGACTTTCTGTATAATGTGGTAGATAAATGGTCACTTTTGTCCCTTTTCCCAATTCAGATTCTATGAAAATATCTCCACCTAAATTTTTTGCAATATCCTTTGCAATGGTCAATCCTATACCAGGTCTATTCGGTTTTGTGCTCCAGAAAGGAGCAAAAACTTTATCAATAAAACGTTTCTCAATACCAACTCCGTTATCTTCAATCGATATTTTTAAATATTTTTTACCAGTTAGATCTGGCAAATTACCTTCTTCGTTATCAAAGTTTGACAGTGTTATCCTTAATGGTTCTTTAGAAACACCAACCTGAGCTTCCTGAGCATTTATAAGTATATTTTCTATCATCTGAAGGGATAGGTATTCATCTGCGTATACAGAATATATTTTATCAGATACTTCTAATTTTGCATCAATTATCCCTTTATTTATCGCATTTGAGGATAGATAGGATTGAATTAATTCTCCAAAATCTATCAATTTATATATATCTGTCTGTGCAATGCGTAAAGATAACAATTTCGTAATGTCAGTGGTTTCAATTAAAATATTTTCAAAATCTCTAAGAAGATCTGCAATTGAGCCGGTTTCTGTTACTTTTTTCATTAGATGCAATTTTGTATTTAGTAATGTTATATTCTTTGATATTCTATTAAAAGTAAGCTGTATCATCTGCCCCTTCATCAATGTTTTTGCAACATTAAAAAGAGTTTCGTATGACTTTTTCAAATTATCTGCAAGAAGGTTTGTTTTTTCTATGAGAGGTGAAAATTCTTTGTAGTAATATTTTGGTTCGATATCTATTTTACCTATATCTGGATAATCGAGAGACAGATTTTCTATTTTCTCTGTTAAAAATTGCATAGGTTTACTAAATAGATAGAATGCAACATATATTGTCGTGGCTATTATGATGAATATTAGAATAAATATTATTACCAATTTTGTACTCAGATTACTCAAAGGTTCCATTGCTTCACTGTACAATAGGTTGGATCCCAGAATCCAATCTGTTTTATTTATACGTACAAAACTTGCCAGATAACGTATAGACCTGGAATTTACCGTTTCACCATAACCTTCAAATCCATCTATCGTAGCATCAAAAAGTTTGTTTACCCCATAAGGAACGTCTGCTTTACCAATTCTACTATTGTCTGGATGAAATATAAAAATCCTGTTTGTGTTGTAGATATAGTAATATCCATTTTGTCCAACTTTACTATTTTGTAAATTTCCTATGGGATTTAGTACAGACTGTATGTTTATTCCACCAGCCAGAATGTAGATCACATCGCCATTTCTTATGATTGGGTATGTAAACATCAAAGAGTATTTACCTGTTTTAGATGATATATATGGCAGTGAGATATATGGTTTTTTGGTTTGCATCGTTGTCTTAAAATATTCACGAAAACCAAAACTCATACCTATTCTCTCTTTATTTATAAAAGGTAATTCCGCTAAAAGCTCCCCTTTTTCATTGAAAAAAAATAGCCCATTGTCAAAGATTGTAAGGGATGGATTAAGCTGGTTAAAACGTTTTTGTATTTTTTCCGGAGAAAAAAGTTCTTCTTTCTCGATCGATCTTCCAATCAAGGTTAGGTGTTCCTGTGCTTTGATTATAAATGATTCAATATTTTCTGCCACAATTTTAGACTGTGAGAATCTAAGACTACCAACGGAGTCGATTATATTATTTTTTATCGTGTTAATGATGAGAAAATATATTATTATAAGCATTAAAGCAGTAAAGGTAGTTGCTATATAAAGAGATCTATTTCTTATCGATTTTTTATTCATGGCCGAGTATTTATTATAAAGTTTAAATAAAATCAAGAGAATTTTATGTTTTCAGGATATTTTAAATTTAATGTATAGATTATTTGGTGATTATCTATCCAGCGCTGTTGAAGATCCTGTTCAGTTCTTTACATATCTTTCAGCTAATTTTGCAGATTCAGCTTCAGCTCTGGACTTTTTTGTGCAACAACATAAAGGGAATCACTGCGTGGAGTTAACTACTATAAATAATACGGTTTACAAGCTTGAAGGAATAACGGTATACAGTGGTACAGAATCGTATCTTCTTTATACTATAAATGCTGTTTTTTAAATTATGCTGGCTAAGTTTAAAGATTTATTTTGATAGTCTATTATGTTCCTATTTTTTTAATAATTAGTTACTAAATAGTACTTTATTATTTAATTC
>JAIWOA010000086.1 GCA_020217115.1 Calditerrivibrio sp.
ATGATATAGTAGAATATATAAAAAAGCTAAATTTTGCAGAAAGATCTGAAACAGTGTAATAACCTTAAACTGATCTCGTAAAATTTTAACCTAAAGTTTATCTCACTTCAATCTGAGGAGATACCCATTATTTTTTAGCCAAACCTTCTGCTTCTTGTAATCTGGCATCAACATACTAACTCTGTCCCAGAAATCTTTAGAATGGTTTCTTACCTCAAGATGAACAAGTTCATGGACGACGACATAATCTACCACTGGCAAAGGAGCCATTATAATCCTCCATGAAAAATTTAGATTCCCATTACTACTACAAGAACCCCATATTTTATTTGAATTTGAAATATTTATCCTATTGTATTTAAAGTTGGCAATGTTAGCATAAAATTTTACCCTTTCTAACATCTTTTCAAAACCCACCCTTTTGTACCAATCAATGAATAGGTAGATTGCCTCTGTTAATGAACTTTTTGTAAGATAAAATTTGTCTTGAAATTTTAGCCTTTCATCGCCAGATTCCACAATTTTTAGTTCGTAAGATTCTCCGAGAAAAAGAAACCTTTCACCATCAACAAATTTTCTGGGAGAAAATGCCAAATTCCTCAATTTGATTTCATATCTTTTCTGATTTATCCAATTAATATGTTTTGAAACAATATACGAGATCGATTCATTGCTTATCCCAAAAGGTGCTCTCACAACAAGAGTAGCATCATCTGTCACCTGCAATCCCACAGTCTTCCTTTTTGATCTAACTATTTTTTCAATTACAATTTCTCGGTCGTTATCAACCATTAAAATTTATCTCCTAAAATAATGTTCTTTAAAGAGCAGCTAAAAATTAATCAGTATCGACTTTTAATATTCTAAAGCTATTTTGATGAGGATCAAATATATTTCTGTAAAATAATGGTTTTATATATTTATAAACATACTCTTTATACAACTTACAGTAATAAAAATCTATCTCCTCTGCACATCTGAAATATTTTCTATCACTCTGAATAATATATAATAATATCGGAGAATATCCATCCATGAAAGCATTCCTCAATGTTTCTAAATGCTCCTGCCCCCTTTTAGTAATAGCATCTGGAAACATAGAATATTTTTCGTCAAACAAAGATACAGATTTTACCTCCACCAGAAATCTGTTTTCCCCTTTTTCAATATAGAAATCGATCCTTTTCTTGCCGATCGTAAATTCCCTTTTTACTAAATTTGCACCATAAAATTCATTAATTGATCCATCCAGTATGCTATTATAAACAATTTCATTAACCTTTAATGTGTTAGTATGTATCCATTGATTATCTATAAAGATCCCTTCAAGGGTATATTTTAGCTTCCTCTTTTCATTACTACTTTCAGAGAAACATGCAGGAGCACCTGGTAATAATAGATTTTTCATTGAACCTGTGTTAGGATTATGACATGTTACAATGTTACCATTGTAAAACAGATCAACAAAAAAACGTTTATACCTTCTGATAAATATACCAAATTTTAGCAAAACCACACCTTTTTATAGATATTTTTTTCATTAATGTATATATTAGTGGAGATGAAAAAGCAATTTGAAAAAAAACATTTTTCAAAGGTTGTAATTCCTTTATCTATAACAGTAGTTTTTTTGCTTATATCTGTATTTGTATACGATATAATCTCATACATGTACTACAACCATAAGATGAATTATAACAAGATCAGATACATGGAGACATTAGCCTATCATAGATATATAAAAAAACAGGTAAACAATTATAATAATATTATTGCAATATCAGATTATATAAAAAGAAATAACTTTTTCCATGATGAAATAAATAGTTTCGATCTGGCGGTAAGCATAGTCAAGGAATCTTCAAATAAAAATTTAGACCCTTTTCTGGTTCTTGCAATCATAGAGGTTGAGAGCAATTTTGACCACAATAGTAGATCTACAATGGATGCGAGAGGGTTGATGCAACTTAGAAATCCCACAGCTTTGTATATATCTAAGATGGAAAATATCGAAATATCTTCATCAAATCTGAAAACTGATCCCATCTTGAATATAAAATTAGGTATAGCATACCTTAGATACCTGATAGATAAATTTGATGGAAACTATAAATATGCACTTATTGCCTACAATTTGGGAATAAATAAGGTTTACTCATTAATGTCTGCAAATATAAATTTACCTAAAAGCTACTATTATAAGGTTATTTCATCATACAAAAAAATAAACAATATCTATAAACACCAGGAATTAAAACAGATCCAAGAAACACCTTGATTTATTTTTCATTTATGTTAAAAAATGTTTAACTATTTCGGAGGCATTTATGAGTAAAGTATATCTAAAAAATGATGACATGCCAAAACAGTGGTATAATATTTTAGCAGATCTCCCTACCCCAATGGATCCACCAATAAGCCCCTTTACAGGAAAACATGTAACTTTTGATGAAATGAAGGCAATCTTCCCTCCACACCTAATAGAACAGGAGATGTCTATACAGAAATGGATTGACATTCCTGAAAAGGTGTTGGATGTTTTATCGATATGGAGACCATCACCCCTCATCAGAGCAAAAAGATTTGAGGAGCTACTTGGCACACCAGCAAAAATATATTATAAATATGAAGGTGTATCACCTGCAGGTAGCCATAAACCAAACACAGCTGTTGCTCAGGCATATTATAATAAAATCAACGGAATAAAAAGACTTACAACAGAAACTGGGGCAGGTCAGTGGGGAAGTTCATTAGCACTGGCATGCAAAATGTTTGAAATGGAGTGTAGGGTCTATATGGTAAAAATCAGTTATTATCAAAAACCTTACAGGAAATCTTTCATGAGGCTTTTTGGTGCAGAGGTTATCCCAAGCCCTTCTGAGATGACAAATTCTGGAAGAGAGGTTTTAAAAAGAAACCCTGATTCCAATGGAAGCCTTGGTATTGCCATAAGTGAAGCTGTAGAAGAGGCTGCTAACAGGCAAGATACAAACTATGCATTGGGTAGCGTGCTAAACCATGTTCTTTTACATCAAACTGTAATAGGTCTTGAGGCAATAAAACAGTTTGACATAATAGGTGACTATCCAGATAATATATATGCATCCTGTGGTGGAGGTTCAAACTTTGGTGGAATTGCCTTCCCATTTCTGGAAAAGAAACTAAAAGGGATCAAAGATGTAAAAGCCATTGCAGTAGAACCTTCAAGCTGCCCAACATTAACTAAGGGTGTTTTTGAGTATGATTACGGTGATGAAGCAAAACTTACACCAATAATGAAAATGTATACACTTGGACATGATTTCGAACCACCCGCAATCCATGCAGGAGGGCTCAGATACCATGGAGATTCACCAATTGTAAGTTATCTGTATAATAAAGGTATTATAGGTGCAGAGTCTGTTCAACAATCTGAAGTATTTAAAGCTGGGTTAATGTTTGCCCAATCTGAGGCAATCGTTCCAGCTCCTGAATCAGCCCACGCAATAGCTGCAGTAATCAAGGAAGCTTTAAGATGTAAAGAAACTGGTGAAAGTAAAACCTTACTGATCTGCCTTAGTGGTCATGGATTCTTTGACATGGGTTCCTATGATGCATATCTTGACGGGAAACTTTCAGATTATGAGTATCCAGAGGAGGCAATTCAGGAGTCATTAAAACATCTACCAAAAATATGAAGCTACTCTTACATCAATGTTGTGGCCCCTGCTCTTTGTACCCTATAAAGGTTTTAAAAGAGCAGGGTTATGAAATATCTGGCTATTTTTACAACCCAAATATCCATCCAGTAAATGAGTTTTATAAAAGACTTGAAAATACTCTAATAGTTAATAACTATTTTGGATTAACATCATATTATGATGAAACCTATGGTCTAAAAGATTTTTTTCAGTTTAGGGAGAGTGATAAAGCTATTAGATGCTTGTATTGTTATAAAACAAGATTAAAAAAAACAGTGGAATTTGCAAAGGAAAATAATTTTAAATATTTTACATCATCACTACTTTATAGCAAGTACCAGAATCATCAAGAAATCACTAATTACTGTTATGACCTATCGGTGGAATACAACATAGAATTTCTATACTACGATTTCAGAGTTGGATGGAAAGAGGGTATAAACCTTAGCAAAGATCTAAATATTTACAGGCAACAGTATTGTGGATGTATATATAGTGAAGAGGAAAGGTATAAAAAACAGCTATCCCAGCAACTTTTAAAAAATATTGAAAATAGACAAGTCCAGAAAATAACTTAACAAGAGATCTATTTTTACAACTCCAGGCAATTATTACCTATAGTTATGGCATAAGTTTTGATAATATGAACTACAAGTAAAGCTGGAGGATTACTATGAGAAAAAAAATTGCTTACTTGGCGATATGTAGTGTAGTTTTAGCTGGGTGTGCGGCAAAGCTTGAAACAAATGTTCCTACCACAGACTATAAAAAAGAGATCGAGGAATACCATAAACGAACAGCACCAAAGTCTCCCACAGCATCTTTATGGACAGATATAGGGAACAGCAATGCCCTTTTTTTAGATTATAAAGGGAGAACTATAGGTGACATAGTGATAGTAAAAATTATAGAATCATCCTCTGCAACAAATTCAAATAGTACATCAACATCTAAAAATAGCAAATATGACATGGGGATAACAAGTATGCTTGGACTCCCTCTAAATATGGGTATAACAGATTTCTTAGGTAAAGGTCAACCCTTTGTGCCTGAAATAAAAGAGGACACTAAAAACAGTTTCTCAGGTTCAGGCAAAAAACAGAAGTCTGATAAAGTTACCGCAACAATGGCAGCAAGGGTAATAGACATACTGGCATCTGGTAACCTGGTTATTGAAGGTCAAAGGGAGATTGTAGTTGATCAAGAAAAACAGGTTATCACAGTAAAAGGGATCATAAGACAAAAGGATATAGATGCAGACAATACTGTGTTATCAACATCAATAGCCGATGCTCAGATCAGCTACAGTGGCAAAGGGATAATATCTGATTCAAATAAGAAAGGTTGGTTAAGCAACATAATAGATTGGGTTTGGCCATTTTAAGGGGGATATCTATGTTCAGGTATATAATTGCAATAATAATGATATTTTCTTTAAACAGCTTTGCAGGGACAAAGATCAGAGATCTTGCAAAAGTAGAGGGGATAAGGGATAACCAGCTTGTGGGATACGGAATAGTTGTGGGATTAAATGGAACAGGAGATAAATCTGGAACAGAATTTACCATACAATCGTTAACAAATATGTTAGATAGAATGGGTATAGCTGTAGACAAAAAGAAAGTAAAAGTAAAAAATGTTGCGGCAGTTGTGGTCACAGCAAAACTACCCCCCTTTGCAAAACCTGGAACAAAAGTGGATGTGGTAGTATCCTCGATAGGGGATGCCAAAAGTCTTGAAGGTGGAACGTTGATACTTACCCCCCTTGCTGCTCCAAATGGTCAATTTTATGCATCATCACAGGGACCTATTTCCGTTGGTGGCATGAACGTACAGGCAGGTGGTGCTGGAGCTGTAAAAAATCATCCCACAGTTGGTAGAATACCAAACGGGGCAATAATTGAAAAAGAGATAAATTTTAACCTTCAAGAGGATATTTTAACTCTGAGTTTTAAAGATGTCAGTATCTCCAATATAGTAAAAGCAAAAAATACTATAAACAAACTTTTTTATAATGCAGCTGAAATAAAAAATCCTACTACAATAGAGGTATCCTTACCACAAGAATACAGGGGTAGATTTTACGAATTCATGGACATGATATTAAATCTTGAGATAGAGTCTGAGACTTTTGCAAAGGTAATAGTGGATGAAAGGACCGGGACAATTGTAATGGGTTCTGATGTAAGGATAAACACAGTGGCAATAGCCCATGGAAATCTGACAATAAAAATTACAAGTTCAGAACAGGTAAGCCAGCCCAATCCATTGTCTCAAGGTCAGACTACGGTAACAAAACAGCAAGAGATCAAAGTTGAAGAAGATAAAGCCAATTTGATAGTTTTGCCAGAAGGTGTAAGGATAAGTGATCTTGTAAAGGGTCTAAACTCAATAGGTGTAACCCCAAGGGATATGATAGCAATTCTACAGGCAATAAAATCAGCTGGTGCATTACAAGGTGATCTTGAGGTAATATAACATGGAGGGGACTATGGAAACCAAATTGGTGCAAAACTCTGGTAAAAATTTTATGAACATAGATAGGGACAAACAACTAAAAAAAGCCTGCGAAGACTTTGAAGCTCTATTTTACGATATGGTATTTAAATCAGCAAGGAAAACAGTTCAGGAAGGTGGGCTGATAAAGAGATCCTTTGGTGAAGAGATATTTACTGAAATGCTTGATTCAAAGATGTCAGAAGAAATTGCTAAAAGAAGTAGCAATGGCCTTAAAGACTTACTTTATAAACAATTAAAAGGTTTAAATAACCATGTAATAAAAAATTATGAGCATCTTAATATGGGAAAAAATAGCCACAATATATTGGCATAACCATTGCTTAAATGTATTTAAAGTGGTCGGAAAAAGATTGAAAAATATTCTAAAGTAGTTTAGAGTTTGGTCGATAAGAGGTTTAGGAAATTTTAGGAGACGGTTATGAGAATTGATGACAAATTAATAGCTAACTACAACAAAGTGGACAGTCTTAAAAAAGAAGATAATGGTAAAGTAAAATCTGAGAATAAAGAAAGTCCATCTGTGGTTGCTAAATATGAAGTATCCTCAATAACCGACAAAATAAAAAAACTACCTGATGTAAGACAGGATAAAGTCGACCAACTCCGCAATCAAATTGAATCAGGAACCTACAGCGTGTCTGGAAGAAAGGTTGCTGAAAAGATTGTAGGCGCTGCAATAGATAATCTTTTTTAACCACAAGCAGCAGTTTAAAACAATTGACGGAGGATTTTATGGAAACAATCCAGAACCTTATAGGTGTGCTTAAGCAGCAGGTAGAGCTTTATACTACAATTTACCATTTGCTAAAGGAAGAAAAAACTCACATATCTAAATGGCAAATAGATAGAACATTAGAGATAGTAAAACAGAAAGAAACTCTACTTTATAAGGAAAAAATACTTGATGAAGCAAGGGAAAAGATAGCAAAAACCTTGCAAAAATCTTTCTCTTTAGGTAATGCTTCCCTTAAAAGTATCATAGAATACTGCAAAGATGAGAGTATTAAAAAAGAATTATCAGATTTGAGATTTAATCTAATAGATATTACAAACAAGATTTATAATGAAAACATGGCTATAAAGATCCTATACCATACTAATCTACAGCTTATCAGGGAATTTTTTGAGCAGATGGGTTTTGTAGAAAACAGCTCCTACGACAACTATGGAAGTGTAAACTATAAGAGCTCAGGAGTTGTTAGAAGCGCTTAGGGGAGGATTTTATGGCTAATATATTTGGCATTCTTCAAACCGGTATATCAGGTCTGTTTGTATCCCAATCTGGAATAGATGTAACCGGTCATAACATTGCAAACCTCAACACAGAGGGGTACTCAAGGCAAAGAGCTGTTATAACAACAGAGTCCCCTTTAAATGTAACACCGGGACCATTTGGAAGAGGAGCAAAGCTTGATTCAATAAGAAGAACATTTGATGATGTTCTTGCAAGAACGATTAGAAATGAAAGCAGTAACCTTTCATATTGGAATAATCTTAAAACATCCCTTGAAAGGTTAAATATTCACTTCAATGAGCTTGAGGCTGGTTCAGGTTTGGGAGATTCCTTGAAGGATTATTTCAATGCATGGAGTGATCTTTCAAACAATCCACCTGACAATTCTGATGAATCCCTCGTAAAAAGAAGAACACTGATTGAAAAATCTGTTACACTAACGCAAAAAATACAGGAAAGCTACAATAATATAGAAAACCTGAGGACTGAAAAGGACAGAAATATCTCCCTTAAAATAGATAAAATAAACGATATTGCTAACAACATAGCATACCTAAACTACCAGATAGCAAAATATGAAGCTGGTGGAAATGTTGCAAACGACCTCAGAGACAAAAGGGAACTAGCCTTAAACGAACTGAGTGAAATCGTTAATATAGTTAGTTCTGAAAAATATGACGGTCAGTTATCGGTATTTATTGGTGGGATTGCAATTGTGGATTCTGCACAGGCAAATAAACTATATGCAGTAGAAAATGATAAAAATAGTAGTCATTATGATATATACTGGGGATCTTTTGGCATTAATAAACCACAGGTTAATATTACAGACAAAATTACAGGTGGGGCAGTCTATGGAGAGATTAAGGTTAGAGATGCATATCTAAAAAGATACGCCGAACAACTTGACGATCTTGCAGTGTCAATAATAAACACAACAAACCAACTTCATAGTCTGGGGCAAGGTCTCGATAGATTTGATCAGATAACATCAAACAATGGAGTTATAAATCCATCCTACAAATTTAGCGAAGATGCAGGTAAATTTCAATCTCAGATAAATAAAGGAACCTTTAGAATAGCTGTTTACAATTCAGAGGGGCAGATTTCAAACTATTATGATATCGATATAGATCCAGAGAAAGACTCTTTAAACTCAATAATAAACAAAATATCCTCTGCCGATAATGACCCAAATGGAGGACGTATCCAATCATACATATCCTCAAACAATACTGTAAAAATCGTCGCAGAAGATGGATACACATTTACCTTTAAAGAAGACACAACAAACTTTCTGGTGGCAGCAGGATTAAATTCCTTTTTTAATGGGACTTCAGCAAAGGATATGGTGGTATCATCCTTAGTATTAAATAACAGTCGATTCATAGCCACCTCTCTTACAGGAGAACCTGGAGATAATCAAAATGCACTAAATATGTCAAATATAAAATTTAAGCCTCTTTCAAACGGTATCACCATCGATGAGTTTTACACAGTATTTATATCTTCAATGGCAAATGACAAAAGTCAGGTTGATACATTTTACAGTACAAAACAGAACGTAGTCACTGAACTAAAGATAAAAATGGATCAGATTCAGGGTGTTTCAATGGATGAGGAGTATACAAATCTTATAAAATATCAAAAAGCCTATGAGGCAAACGCTCGATTTATAACTGCTGTAGACCAGATGATAGACAGACTTATAAATAACACAGGTCTTGTAGGCAGGTAAAGGGGGATAGTATGAGAGTTACATTTAATATGATGTCCCTAAAATATATTCAGAACCTACAGAATAGTCTGGAAAGGATGTCACTTGCAAATGACAAGGTTACAAAAGGTAGAAATCTTCTCTCCCCTGAATCAGATGTTGTAGCATATGCATCTTCTATAAATGTACAACGAACAATTGATGAAGGACAACAATTTGCAAAAAATGCTGAGAACGCATCAGGCTGGCTTTCAAATTATGATAATGAACTCCAGAGAGCTTTTGATCTTATTCGAACTGCAAAAAATCAATATGCAATAGCAGGAGCAAATGCTTCACAAAATTCTGTAAGCAGAAAAGCCCTCGCAGGTGATGTTTCAAATATGTTACAATCCCTTGTGGATGTTGGAAATGCAAATTATTTTGGTAGATATTTCTTTTCAGGTTATAAAACAGATACCAAAGCTTTTGCAGCAGACTCAAGAATAGTAAGTTCCGTAAAAATAGATTCTGTAGCAACAGAGGCAGACATTATAAAAAGGGGAGTATTCGCAGATATGCCAGAACTAAAAAAGGGAAGTTACAAGCTGAATGTAAGCTCCTCTGGTGAATATGTAACAATATCTCTTCAAGATTCAAAAGGGAAAAAAGTTATCATCGATTCCAATGGTTCTGATGAGTCTGCTAAAGATGGCAACTATTCTGGAACAGAGCTGAAAGTAAAATATAGAGCTGGTGAAGTAGTTAATCTTGGGGTAGGTGTGGCAGTGAAACTACCACAGACCAATGTCAGCTTTAATGCAACATTCAATTTTACTCCTGGAGATGATATAACATATCAGGGTGATGATGGTGTGGTAACTACCAAAATAGGATACCAGCAGGATGTAGGAATAAATTTTACAGGCAAAGAGGTGTTTACAGAAGTTGAAAGAATTTTACAAGGTACAAGATACAATACGGTTAAAGGTTTACAAATAACTGAAACTACTAAGTTCTCTGAAATAGATGGGGCAAATCTCACTTCAGCAGACTATATTGATATATCTGGAACAGACCACAACGGTTTAAAAATTGGGACAGCAAAGATAAGAGGTCTGGAAAATGTAACATTTGATATGACAAATAAAACATCAGCAGAAAGAACAATCTCAATTACATATGCAGGTAAAACACAAAACATAACCCTTGCCCAGAGAAGCTACAAAAATATAGATGATATAGTATTCTCATTAAACAGAGAACTTGAAACGGTGGGATGGGGGGAAGAGATCAAAGTTATCCCAGATGGTGACAAGCTTCTATTTAATACAACAAGATCTGGAAATGGGGTAAGAATCATCATAGATGCCTCATTAAATAACCCATTTGGTCTATCAGAGAACCCAGCATCAGCTTCAGGTACAGATACTACCTTTGAATTCGGATTTGATAGCTATAAAACAGATCCACTCTCAGTATCCTTTGCAGGGGTGGCAACAGGGAATCAAATAACTCTTTACGTTGATAACAATTATATTGAGGTCTCAACGTCAGCATCTACTCTTGCAGATGTTGCATCTGAGATTAATGCAAGTTTACAAAATCTTGGACTGGACTCTCTTTACAATGCTTCTGTGGATGGAGCAAATCTGAAAATAGAAAAGATGAATGTTAACTTTTTCAATAATTCTATTTTGACAGTCAAAATAGACGACACAATCACAAAGCAGTACAAATCTTCAAATGCAAGGGATAACGGATACCCATTTTCCTCAGAAAAACGGATATCTGACCTACTTAATTTTATAGAAAATCTCTATGACAATGCTGTAGAAGCAAAACTTAACAATGGTTATCTCGTAATAAATGATAAAAGAGGTGGCGAAAGCAGGTTATCTATAAAATTAAATCCCGGCAATACAGGCATCGGTTACCCTGAGATAGATCAGAATGTTGTATTGAGGGGGAAATATACAGGTGCCTTTGATGATGAATGGATAGTTAATGTCAATACAGCTACAAATACGATAACAGTCACTGACTCCAATGGAAATACAGTAAAGAGTACAACAATACCAGTCGATTACCATGGTGAAGAAATTGATCTGGGTTATGGGGTAAATATGATACTACCCGATAACAACAGCCATTCCTTCAAATTAAAGCTTAAATCCTCTGCAAATTTGAGTTTTGGTGATATGAACATAGTGCAGGAAGGGAAAAATGTTAACACCTTCAGAACATTAAAAAATCTCTATGAAGCCCTGAATCTCGATATCCCACAGGAGGGGATAGGAGCACCATCAGCCTGGCGAGATGAAAAGTTTAAATCAACACTAAAACCCTACTTAGATGGAACGTTTAGGGGGAATTATAACGACCAGTGGAAATATGAAATACAAACTAAAGACAAAAAGACCTCTTTCTACCTACAGAAGGAGCTAACTACTACATCAATTTCAGAAATTGGTAGCAGTGGAAATGCTGATTTCAATATTGTGCTAAAGGATAAAAATGGGAATATCACTTCAGTGACATTCTCAGCTGTTCCAATTACAAATGTTGTATCCTCAATAAATTCAGATTCAACATTATCTGCAAACGGAGTAAAGGCAGAATTAGTCAATAACAAACTTGTTGTAAAATCAGGTTCTGGATTGCAGGAGATAGAATTAAATCCCCTTAATAGTACATCAGCAAACCTACTTGGATTTTCACCCTACAACTCTGTCTCCAGTAAAAACAATCTAAACCTAAAACTTTCTGACACTACAGATCTCCAGAGAACAATCACATTTAACTACAACAATGGAAGCTGGCAAACTGCATCCATACTTGTGGATAAAAAAGATTATGATAGTCTGGATCAATTGATAAATGAAATCAATAGCAATCCCTCTCTACCTGCTGGCATAACAGCTGCAAATGTTGATAATAGACTTACTTTCAACTATACCCCTGCAATATCAGGACTCCTCGTATCTGGAGATTATGAAGGGACACTCGGTTTCCTGAAGGCAGGAGATGAAGTAAATGTAAAAGTCTCCAATGCAAAGGGGGAATTAATAAATGAAATAAAGCTTGATACCTCAAACAAACTAAGGGACGTAGCAGATGGGGTAAAGCTCTCCTTTGACAACGGTTTTGCATATGCAACAGACTATTTTACATCAACAGTTGGTTCCGGGATAAACTATGAAATAGGAATTCTCGATAGAGCAGAAAACCAGATCAATGAAAAACTAACAATTGCTGGAACAAGAATGAACAGGGTGGAATCTGTTGTAACATTTCAGCAAACAGTAAAAACAAGCTCAGAATCAGTAAAAGCCAGATACCTTGGCTCTACACCACAGGATGCAACAGCAGCAATTACAGAATTCCAGATTGCACAGCAGGCTTACCAGGCAGCCCTTGCAACATCTGCAAAGATTATGCAATTATCAATATTAGATTATATAAGATAGGAGGAACAATATGAAAAGAAACCTTAAGCTAAAGGAGAAAAAAATTGAACAAAGGGAACTTTTTTCTCTAAAATATGGTAAAATTGAGTTTAACGAAAATGATATTATTTATATGGTAAATCCACTCCTTGGATTTCCATACCTGACAGATTATATACTGATCACATCAGAGGAGCACCTCCCATTTTATATATTTCACTCCTCAGAAGATCCAACAGTTTCCTTTATAGTTGTGGATATCAAGATCTTTTTCCCTGATTATAAACCAAACTTCCACAAGAGAGATCTGAAAGTTTTACAGGCAAAATCTGAAGATGAGCTCAAATTGTTTGGGATTGTAGTAGTTCCATCCAATCCAAAGGAATCTACAATCAATCTTAAAGGTCCATTAGTGATAAATCTTGAAAAAAAACTTGCAAAACAGATCATTTTGGAGGATGATAGTTATAACATAAAAACACCTCTTTTAAAGGAATAAACTAATATGCTTGTGCTGACAAGAAAGATTGGAGAAAGCCTCATCATTGGAGATGATATTGAGGTTAAAGTTGTGGAGTCAAATGGTAAATCTGTAAAGTTAGCCATAGAAGCCCCCAGAGATATTGCTGTATATAGAAAAGAGATATATGAAGCAATAAAAAGGGAAAATATGCAGGCAAAAGAACAGGAGAATATCCTATCTCTGGTTGACTATATGAAGAAATTGAAGGGTTAAATACCTAGAATAGTTAACCAGATAATGAAGGTAAACATGGACAAAACTGTAGAAAGCATTATGGCCCCACTTGATAGTTCTGTATCTCCGTTCATCATTGCAGCAAGGACATAATTGACTGTAGCTGGTGGTGATGAAAGCATTATAATTAATGTTTTTTCCATCAAACCGATATCCTGTTTTAATACCTTTAGTATTAGATAGGCAATTAACGGAAGAATAATAAGCTTTATAAACGAGTTTAATAAAAGGTAGATCTTTTTACCAGATATGTAACGAAAGTTAATAGTAGCTCCTATTCCTATCAAAGCAAGGGGCAAAGCTACTTTACTCAAAATTTCTAAACTTTTCATTATAAAATCTGGCAGATGTATGCCAGAAATAGAAAAAATAATTCCAAAAATACAGGACATAGCAATGGGATTTATTAACGTCGATTTAATAAGAAACAATGTTCTGCTTCCAGAAGTTTTTTCCCCCAATGTCAATGATAAAACAGACAATAGGTTCACAAAAGGGACAATAAAAGCCATTAGTAGACTTCCAGCCGATAAACCGTCTTTACCATAGGCGTAATAAACAACTGGTAATCCCATGTAAGCATAATTTGCCCTAAAATTGTTCATGGAAAACGTTCCGATACTTCTTTTTTCCATCTTAATAAAATTTCCTATAATAAAACTCAAGGCAAATATAGTAAATATGGAAATAACCATTACCATAAAAACTATGCCAAAATTAAAATTTGAGAAGGATGTCTTTGATATTTCAATGAACAGTAATGATGGTAAAAAAATATTAAATACCAGCCTATTTGAAATTTTTACATAGTCATCAGAGATAAAACCATACCTTTTAAGGTATAAACCCAAAAACAATACTATGAAAATAGGAAGGACTAACAGAGAGGTAGTAATCACTTTAAAAAAGAAGGGAGGAGATAAATCTCCTCCAATTAAAATTTATTATTCACAAAGATCAATCTTGATGTCCCAGTTTTTGATTCTCATGGTTCCATTTTTCTCAAGATTGAGCTGCATTTTGAAAGCTCTATCAAAAAGTTGTGGTTCATGGCCAACACCTTTTTCAAGTGTAATCTTTTTAGCCATTTCAAAATAGTCCATAAGTATAGGTTTATACTCTGGGTGAGCACACTTTTCAATAATAAGTTTTGCTCTATCCTTTGGAGCCATACCTCTAAGATCTGCCAATCCCTGCTCAGTAACAAGTACATCAAGGTCATGCTCAGTATGGTCAATGTGTGGAGCCTTTGGAACAACACAGGTGATACCGATAGGATCTGTTTTAGTTGGGCGAACTGATGGAGTATGCATAATTTTTAGATATCCATTACGCAAAAAGTCTCCAGAACCACCAAGACCATTTATCATCCTTGTTCCACCAACAAGTGTAGAGTTTGCATGTGCATAGATATCAAACTCAACAGGTGTGTTCATGGCTATAACGCCAAGGCGACGAATTGGCTCTGGTGCATTAGATATGGAAAGTGGACGAAGGACTATCTTGCTAAAATATTTGTCCCAGTTGTCAAAAAATCTTGGGAAACCGGGATTTTCAGAAAGAGAAAGGGAACAAGCTGATGCATAGTTCAGTTTACCAGAATCAAAGAGATCAAGCATTGTATCCTGTAAAACTTCTGTATAAACTGAAAGGTTGGAAAATTTACCCTTTGCAAGGCCACCAACAACAGCATTTGCTATTGAACCAACACCAGACTGAAGAGGAAGAAGGTTCTGTGGAAGACGACCTTTTTTCACTTCATGTTCAAAGAAATCCATTATATGCTGTGCAATTGCCTCAGAGGTATCATCCATCTCAGCAAAGGCACGGCCCTTATCCCTGCGTTTAGATTCTACAATTGCAACTATCTTATCTGGATCACAAGGCACATATGGAGTACCTATTCTATCATTTGCTTTTGTTATAAGAAATGGCTGTCTGTATGGTGGTTTTTGCTGCATGAAGATGTCATGCATACCTTCAAAAGAAGGTTCACCTGTATTAACTTCTATAATTATTTTGTCACATAGATTTATTGTCTCAGCAACTATACCACAGGATGTAGTAAGTGCAAGACCACAATCTTCAGTTATGGCAGATACTTCAATTATACCTATATCATACCTACCATTCTCAGTGTAGAAACCATATCCAGCATCCTGTGCAAAAAGTCCAAGGTGTTTGTCACCCATTCTAATTCTACCTTCATTAATACCCTTTGCAATATTTTTACCTGTTTGATATGGCCATCTTCTGTCTATCATATCAAGAGTAGCCCATCTATCCTCAGTTTCAGCTCCAACCGAAGCACCTATAAAGAGGTTGAATTTCCATTTACCTTGAAGATTATTTGCTTCCACATAGTCAGCCAAAGCTATGGGAACCTCTTTTGGATAACCAGCTGGAGTAAAACCAGACCACATAAGATTCATACCAGGCTTAAATAGTGGTATACAATCTGCAGCCTTGCATACTTTACTCAGGAGAGACTTACGGCGTACACGACTTTCAAGAGTTCCAAATTCTGACATAAAAATTCCTCCTTATTTTCTACCGCTAAGCGGTTTTTTTATTTATGTTAAAACAATTTTTAGCATCTTTCAAACTTGGTATAGCATTCCGTACCAATCTCAACTTTTCGAGATCCAGATTTACAAAAGAGGTTTTGACACCTTCATCTAAAACAAACAACTCCTCACCCCATGGATCAAAGGCAGCAGAATAGCCGCATGCAAGCTCCTTCCCGTTATTAAAAACAGATGATGATGAGCAACCCACTACATATGCCTGATTTTCTATCGCCCTACTCTTCAGCAAAGTCAACCAATGTTCCTTTTTATTTACAGGCCATATTGCAGGAATTAAAAACAGGTCAGCCCCCTTGTATGCTCCAATTCTAAAAACCTCCGGGAACCTTATTTCATAACATGTAGCCACAGATAAATTTATCTCTTTATATTTTACTACTGGAACATCATTGTCATGTTTCTCAAAGTACTGGTCCTCTTTTTGAGGTGAAAATAAAAACTGCTTTCTATAAATATCAACAACACCTTCAGATGATATAATATAAACAGAATTGTATATCTTTTCATTCAATCTTTCTGGCATACTTGATATAATTAACTTATCAACGGCAACCTTCTGAAGTCTATCAATAATCTCCCTTGATGCATCAGCGTGGCTCTGAATATTTTTGTAATCAAAACCACAAAACCACATCTCAGGTAGTAAAACTATGCCAGAATCACACAACGATATTTTATCAAAATACGACTTAACATTCCACTCCACATCGCCATTTTTTATAATATCCTGTATACAATACACCTTCATATTTTTTATCCTGTAAATTTTTAAAACAATATTTCTAAAATGTCAAGAATTAAATATAAATTGTACATATAGAATTTTTCTATATGTTAAATCATAGTTAAAGAATCAAATTGAAGGATGCTTGGAGATGTATCTCACTATCAAACAATACAAATATAATTTTTAATTTACATAAATATCAAATATATGTTATTTTTTTATAAATTAACTTTATAGGAGTAGAAAAATGGAGGATATTACAGTAACTTTTATCAAAGCAGATATAACATCCCTTAGAACTGATGTAATAGTCAACCCTGCCAATAGTAGCTTAAAGCTTGGCGGAGGGATAGCTGGAGCCATTGCAAAAAAAGGTGGATCAAAAATACAGGAAGAATGTGATAAGATAGGCCATTGTAATGTAGGAGAAGCTGTAGTCACATCTGCAGGAAACTTAAACACCAAATTTATAATCCATGCTGTAGGACCAAGATATGGGATTGACAACCCTTCTGACAAACTTTTGTATAGTGCAGTTAAAAACTCCCTCAGACTGGCAGACGGGATGAAGCTAAGCTCAATAGCCATACCTGCAATTTCAACAGGTATCTTTGGTTATCCAAAGGATGAAGCTGCTAAAATCATAACTGATGCTGTATATGATTTTGTTGAAGAAAAACCGCAAAATCTATATGAAATTGTTTTATGTCTTTACGATGATATTGATTATCAAACATTTATAAAATATTCAAAACATGATCATGATTGATAAAAGCTCCATTATTTTTTTTGTAACAATTTCCCTATTTCTTTTTTACAGTTATAAAAAAAATAAGGTTGTAACAACCAGTCATGAGTTTACACTATCAGGAAGAAAGCTTTCAGGATCAGAAGTAGCATTTATAATCATCGGAACCCTGGTGGGAGGGGCTTCAACCATAGGAACCTCCCAATTGGCCTATGAATATGGGGCTTTCTCCCTTATATTTACATTCTCAAGTGCCATCTCCTGTTTAATTCTTGGACTATTTTTTTCAAAAAAATTGAGGGAATCAGAAACAGTAACGGTTACTGAAATCATAGGTAACCATTTTGGCAATAGAACAAAGAAGTATCTGGGATTTTTTGCACTTAGTGGACTTATCCTGCAGACCGTTGCCCAATTCATGGCAGCATCCTCAATAATAGTTTCAAACCTTTCAATTTCAAACACCTATGCAGTTTTGTTTACTGGAGTATTTATAATCTTTTTTATCGTATTATTTGGCTCAAAGGGTGCTTCATTTTTAGGAAAATATAAGCTATACATGCTCTACCTTATAGGAATCCTATCAATTATCAACATATTTACAACTATGGGGGGGATAACAGATATAAATTCATTTAAGAGTTATGGCACAAAAAGGGGGATCATCGATACATTTTCCACAATTATAGGAGTCATATCTACACAAACATACCTTCAGGCTATATTTTCTGCAAGAGATGTAAAAAGTGCAAGGAATGGGGCATTTATCTCTGCTGCACTTATACCACAATAGGGATAATGTTTTACCTTATAGGTGTATATATGAAAGAAGCTTACCCATATATAAAATCCACCACAACGGTCTTACCCACCTTCATATATACCCACTTTGATCCATTTACATCATCCATATTTTTAGCATTTCTGTTTATAATATCTGTAGGAACTGCATCTGGACTATTTTTAGGAACATTAACAATGCTCTTCGAAGACTATTTAAAGACTCTATTTAGAGTTAAAAATATTATGTTGCCATACCGACTTGTAGGGTTAAGCTTGATAATCATACCTATAATATTGACATTGTCAAACCTGAAGAGTGGCATACTTGAGTGGAGCTACATGTCAATGGGACTGAGGGGATCTTCTATTTTCCTTCCCCTGTT
>JAIWOA010000087.1 GCA_020217115.1 Calditerrivibrio sp.
GATGACTATGCAAAACTGTATCTTTTAAACATTATGAAGGGTCTGATGGATAGGGAGGATTTCTTTTATACCAGTATTGTTGGGGATGACTCTTTAGGTGAAGCCTTTATGAAGGCTTTTAGTAGAGATCTCTTAGGGAAAGTTCAATCCTTAAAAGCAGTCGGTGACCTTTGTCTTGTATACTCAGGTTTTTTCCCTGATAGATTTAATAGAAAACTTGTCGATATCGATTATTTTATGAAACTTGGGCAGGTTTCTTTTCTAACTCTACATAAAATATATAATAGTATGAACTCCTTAAGTGATTTAAAAAACCTCTATTTGTCTGTATATAGAGAATTTACAAAAATAGTAACTGTGATGCTTGAGATTGCAAAGATATTTAAATTGCTCGATAAAGACAATTTGTTGAAAGTTTATGAGAGATGGCAAAAAACTGGAATATCCACACTGTATAATATTTTGAAGGAGAGTAAAATTATACCTTTGCAGAATACTATGTCAAAAAGTTGTTGACTTTCTTAAAAATTGTGATATATTCACAATCCGCTTCAAGAGGGCCAATAGCTCAGTTGGCTAGAGCCACCGGCTCATAACCGGTAGGTCCCAGGTTCGAATCCTGGTTGGCCCATTATTAAAAAGTGGTTATTAATGACAGAAAAAATTGACTCTATAATTGGATTTATCGAAAAACAGCTCTGTGATACTTCAAGATCTTACGAATGGGATAACAATGGTTTACAAATAAAAACAGGTAGAGAGCTTACCGATAGAGTTGGTTTAGCTCTTGACCCTACAATGGATGTTATAGACTCAGCAATAGATAAGGGGTGTGGGTTACTGATAACCCATCACCCTCTTTTTTTTAATAAATTAAAAAGGATATCTTCTAAAGAATTAGTGAGTCAAAAGATAATAAAGGCTATCAAAAATGATCTGTCTATATACTCATATCACACTAATTTTGACCTTGCAGATTATTCTTTGAACGATTACCTTGCAGAACAGCTTGGGCTAAAGGTTATTTCGTATCTTGAAAAATTTAGTTCAGAAAAATACTATAAATATGTTGTCTATGTTCCAAAGGGTTACGAAAATCTTATCTATAAAAAATGTGAAGATATTGGGGTAGGTATTTTGGGTAATTATTCCTCTGTTAGCTTTACATCTGATGGGGTGGGAAGATTTAGACCGATGGAAGGTGCTAATCCATTTATAGGGGAAAAAGGTGAGCTGGAAGAGGTTAATGAATATAGGATTGAGGTTCTGGTTGAAGAAAGTAAGTTAAAAAGATTAATAGAAGGTATTATTGCAGTACATCCCTATGAGGAGGTTGCCTATGATGTGTACCCTTTGAAGTATGAAAGGGATTTTGGGCTTGGTAGAATTGCCTCATTAGTGGATCCAATGGGTATGAATGAGTTTAAAAAATATATCTGCGAAAAGCTAAAGATCGATTCCTTTAGAATTAATGGGGAGTTTGACTTTACTGTGGATAAAGTTGCTATTTTGACAGGTAGCGGGGCAACTTACTGGAAAAATTGTAAGTCCCTTGGGGTGAATCTCTTAATAACTGGTGATATGAAGCACCATGATGCAATAGATGCTTACGAAAATGGTATAGCTATACTTGATCTTGGACATTACCAGACTGAAAGGGTATTTATGAATTATTTGCATAGGGTTTTATCTGATCGATTTAATGTGGAAGTTTTTGTTATTGATGAAAAAAAACCTATACTAAACTATAATAAGGAGGATTTTTAATGTTAGAAGATCTGGAAAACTTGATAGATCTACAGAGAATAGACAACAGAATAAATGAAATAAGTAAGATATTATCGGACGTACCTGCCTACATAGCGGAGATTCAGGAGGAGTACGATACTGTTAATCAAAAATTTACAACTTTAACGGATCTGCTATCAAATCTTAGATCTGAAAATATGATACTGAATGAACACTATAACAACAAAAAGATCTTGCTGGATAAATCACATAAAAAGCTCTCTACAGTCAAAAATACTAAAGAATATGAGTCTGTTTTAAAAGAGCTCGATATTTTGAAGAAAGAGATAACAGAAAATGAATCCAAGCTGCTTGAGATTTCCTACAAAATTGAATCAACTGAAAGTGATCTATCTGAAATATCTGGAAGAAAGTCTGAGCTTGACCAAAAATATGAAGAACTTCAAAAAAGAAGAGATTTAGAAAATCAAGAAGTTACAGAAGAATTAAAAGATCTGGAGATAGAAAGAAAAACAGTGGCTGAAAAAATCAGAAAACAGTATCTCTCTAAATATGAAGTAATAAGAAAAGCAAGGAATAATCTTGCCATTGTTAGAATAGATAAAGAGATATGTTCTGGTTGTTATATGAAAGTTCCGCCCCAGTTGTATGTTGAAGTCAAAAAAAATAGCTCTGTACATCAATGTCCAAATTGTCAGAGGTTTTTATATTATAGGGAAGGGGAAGAACAATAATTCTTACAGTATATACCGATGGAGCCAGTAGCGGTAATCCTGGACCTTCTGGCTACGGTTTTTTAATATACAAAGATTCCGAACTACTCTCTTCAGAAAAAAAGTACATTGGAATAACAACAAATAATATTGCAGAATATACTGCCATACTTGAGGCTGCTAAAAAGGCTCTGGAGTTCAAACCAGAAAAAATATTGTTTAAAACTGATTCTGAGTTGATAGCAAGACAATTTTCTGGTATATATAGAGTTAAGGATGAGAATTTGAAAAGGATACATTTTGAAATAAAGAAGATTCTTGATGGTGTCTATTTTACTGTTGAACATATTAGAAGAGAAGAGAATAAACTTGCTGATAAGCTGTCAAAGGAAGCTGTTAAAATGGGGGAAAATTAGTTGTATCAGGTGTTGCTTTTAAGTAAAGATATCGATGAAGTAAAAAGGATTTATAACCTGTGTAAAGAGAAGTATATTTTTTATTTTTTTGACAGTGAAGTTAAATGTAGAGACTTTTTAATAAATGAAAAGGTAGATGTTGCCATAATTAATCAACATCTTGTGGAGGAACCATTAAAACTAATGGATGATCTCAGGGATGAGGAAGTATATACATCCTTCATATTTATAGGAGATGACAACTCACATCGAATAAGAGAACTTTTAAAGTCAGGGTATTATGATTACCTTTTTAATGATTATTCAGATGAAGATCTTTTAACGAGCATAGAAAAGGCTATAGAAAATAAGGATACCTATGAAAAAATACGATCTATAAGCTTTGAATTGGAACAGTCAAATAATAAACTTCTGGAGAAAGCTCGTGAACTTGAGAATGATAAAATACAATTAAATAATATAATAAACAAATTTAGACTAATAGAATCTTTTATAAAAGATGTTAATTTTTTAAATTCAGTTGAAACTATCTCTAATAAAGTAGTGGAATATATATCAAAAGAATTTAATGAAAATAAGATTATTTTTACCTCCATAGACAACTATATCGAAAAAGTTCTTATAACCGCAGGGAAAGGTGTTGATATACTTAAGGGGATGCAATGGGATTTAAAGGATATAAAATCTGCTCCATGGGCAGAATCTATAATTAAAGCCAAAGTTAAGGTAGATGTGCAAAATCCAATAGATGATGTTTGGTATTCAAAAACCGATCTTGCATCTCTTATGCCTGGGGGTTTTTTAAAGTGTCCAATACATTATGGCAATATAACCTTTGGCACAGTTGTGATATCCTACGAAGATGGGAAACCTTACTTTACTGAGGAGCAGATATTCTACCTTAACCAGATAATTGAACATACAGCTATACAGATATATAATAAAAAGCTGAATGAGAAGCTTACAAAGACAATAGAACAATTAAAGGATTACCAGCAACAATTGATAGAAAAAGAGAAGTTGTCAACTCTGGCAAAAGTTGCAGTAAGTGTAAACCATGAAATAAACAATCCATTGTGTGCCATATCACTGAATACTGAATTGATAAAGAGAAGATACAAAGATGATGAAAATCTACAAAAGATAACGGATGGGATTCTCAATAACGTTTCAATTATAAATAAAATTACAAATAAATTTGCGAATTTGAGAAAGGTTGAATTCAAAGAGTATCTGCCAGGTATTGAAATGCTTGATTTAGGAGATGATTGATTTACCTCCTTTTTCTATTAAAGTTTTACAACTGTCAGACGATTGACTTCCTATGAAAAAGTTTTGTATTATATTCTTAGCTTTCTTTTTAATTTTTGCTTGTTCCAGGAAAGAAGAGCCTAAATCTCGGGACAATATAACTTCAAAAAGAGCTGTTGCTCCGATAGCTGAATCGGAAAGTATCAAAATAGATGAAGGGAACAGATATTTTTTAAATGGCAATTTTGAAAAAGCAATAGAATTTTATACAAAAGGGTTACAAGAAAATAGGGCTCTGGCATTTTATAACCTTGGCGTTGCTAATTATCTGCTTGGTAGGTATAAACAAAGTGAAGAATACTTCAGGGAAGCTATAAAGGAAAAGAATGATTTTAAAGATGCCTATATAAATCTATCCGCTACATTATTAAAGCTTAAAAAATATGATGAGGCTGCCCAGGTAATTTCCAGTATAGAACCTTCAAATGCTAAGGAATATCAAATAGCTGCTGAAATATATTCAATTCTAAACGATTCTCCCAGAGCCTATTATTACTATGAGAAATTTTCAAAGTTTAAAGATGCTCTCCCCTCTGGATTTATAAATTATGGTTTATTTTTAAAAAATATAGGGGAAGAAGAAAAGGGGAATGCTATTATTAATAAAACCATTCAGAAGATAGAATCTATGGAAACAAAGGAATATGAAGAATATTTTCAGCTTGCATCTGCTTATTTTTCAATAAAGAATTATGAAAAGTCCCTTTACTATGCAAAAATTGGTCTTAATATGAAAAAAACCTATGAAATTTTGGAACTTATGATGAAAATTTATGAAATACAGGGTAGATTCGATTTAGCTTCAATTGCAGCAGAAAATATGTTGTCCATAAATGTAGATGAGTCAACCTATGTTAACTACATAAAAAACCTTATAAAGTCTGCAAACTATACCGTTGCAGAGGAAACTTTAAAGGAGGCATTGACAAAGTATCCGAAATATGACGAATTTTTCAAATTATATCATAACTTTGCAATCTTGATCGGAGATCTTGTAAAGGCCAATTTGATTGCCAAAAAAGGGTATGAAGTAATTAATAATGACGATATGGGATATTTTTATGCAAAACATTCCATCCTTTATGACAACAATTTTGAAAATGCTAAGAAATTAATCGGTACTATTAAAAGTAGTGATCTAAAAAATATATTAGATGCTATGCTTATGATTAAGCTGAATAATTTATCAGGGGCAGAGGAAAAATTAAAAAACGTTTCAGATAAAAATCATTTCGATTACAACTTTGCAGATACTTTTATAAAGTTAAGCAAGAAAGAGTATAAGGATGCGGAGATAAGTGTTGAGAAGATGGATGATGTTGTGGAAAAATTTTTTTATAAATTTATCATCTATTTTAATACAAAACAGTTTGAAAAACTTGCTGATTTAGCTAAAAGTAACGCACTCTTTGTAAAAAATATCAAAAGATACCCAAAAGTTAGTTTTAATATAGTTCCAACATTTGAAGATCTCGAATTTTCCTTTGAATTTTATGGTGATTTTGAATCTATCCTTAGATTAATTCTGACACCTATATTTATAGATCCTGAGGAGATGACAAACTATCTTGCTACAGGTTATAGTCTCTTGAAACAGAGCGATCAGCTTCTTGCACTTACTGAACTGAAAAAATCTCTCAATCTGTCTAACGGAATAAAACATAATAATAATGGGGTAAAAGCTATTTTAAATTTTGATTATGTCACAGGAAACAGGGAATTGGCAGAAGCTGTCAACTATCTTGGTGACAACCCTATCGTTTATTACAATATAGGGATTCTTATGTTAAACCTTGGTAATATAAGTAAAGCCTACGAATTTTTTGATAATGCTCTATTAAATAATAAGTTTATTTTTCCTGCTTATCTGGGTAAAGCTGTATGCTTAAGTTTGATGAATGAAAAGAATAGAGTATCTGCTCAGTATGATATGTTGATTAGTAACTACAATGTTCTTGAAAACAGTGAAAAAAAACAGGCGTTGCCATATTACTATACAAAACTTCTATCTATGGTAGGTTCTAAAAAATATGGGGAAGTTAAGGATGCTGTCAGGGATAGTGATCCAGAACTTCATAAATCTATAAAGGAGCTTGCGCTGGCTATTCAAGGAAACAATTTTGAAAAATTTACATCCTTAAATTTAGTATTCCATAGATCAGATACGCTAAAATCTTTATTAAATCTTTATTATAAAAATGTAACCCCTGAAAAATTTCCCAAACATGACAGGGTGAGTGATTACATGATTTATAATACATCTTTAAGAAAAGGGGGGCTAAGTTATAAAATTTTTAACCATGAGATTGATAAATATCTTGAAATAGAAAATTTAAAATATTCTATTCTTTTTGGTGAAAGTAACATTCTAAATAAATTAAAAAAAATTGCTACAATTGACAAAAATGATCCAAATCTTTTTAAACTGAGCTTGTATTACTTTACACTAAAAAGAGATATAATAAATGCTGAAATATCATTGCAAAACCTCAAAAAATCCAATATGGACAAAACCTCTCTATACTATCAGATGCTTTACCATTTCGTTACTAATAATAATTTTAATATAAATAAATCAATCAGTAAATATATTGAAGTAGCCTCAAATGATTACAGAGGTTATATGGTAGAACTTTTAAAGGGGTTTAGAGAAAATAACTTGCAAACTGCCTATGACAATGCTATAAGACTGAGCAAGGCTGGATTGCAAGATAAAAAAATTCCTCTGGAGATAGTTATAAATGGTCTTTAAAGTAAAAAAAACTATTGTTGTATTAGCATCACTACTTTTTATAAATGCTCTAATATATGGTTTGTCAATGTCATCAATTGAAGCAACTTCAGGTAAGTATGCAGTTATTATAGTTCTATCCCTTTTGATATTTCTAAATCTTCTTTCTCTAATTTTGAATATTATTGTAATAGATGGCGATACCATTACAGTGAAAAGTCTTTATGGTAAAAAGAATGTATCTATACTTAATCTACAAGAGATATCTTTTATACCTTTAAAGGGTAGGATACTTATGATGCTTTCCGATAGTAATGGATTTGTATTTGTTTCATCTATGATAGATGGATTTGATAAAATTGCAAAGGTGATAAGAGATAATCTAAAGAGTAAGGAATTGATAGAAAAGATAGATGAAATAGATATGGGTGTAATAAATAGTAAAAATAGAATGGTTATAGTTTTCCTTTTAATATTTAATTTCCTTATAGCTGGAAGCTATATATATAACTTTTTAAAGTAAAATGATTGAGATTATTTTAAAATCAGGTAAAACTGCTGTAGATCTCTGTTTGTACGTTCTTTTACCCGTGATGGTTGTAATGATGGCCATGATGAAAATTCTGGATGAAAAGAGAATACTTGCAGCTTTTTCAAAGCTTTTTTACCCAATTTTGCGACCTTTTGGATTGCCAGGTCTCGGCATATTTGCTGCACTGCAGATTTTACTTGTAAGTTTTGCTGCCCCCATAGCTACTCTATCAATCATGGAAAAGGAAAAGATATCTGAAAGGGAGATTGCTGCATCCCTTGCAATGGTTTTTACAATGTCACAGGCCAATGCTACATTCCCATTGACAGTTTACGGTCTAAACTTTAGCTATATATTAATTTCCTCTATATTGGGAGGGGTTATAGCCTCTGCAATTACCTTTTATTATTTTGGTAGATACCTACCCTTTGATACAATGCATAAAGATGTAAAAAAAGAGGTTTCTAAAAAATCTATGTTTGATATCGTGATGGAAGGGGGTGGAGAGGCTGTTAACCTTGTATTCAAATCTATCCCACTTATCCTTCTTGCAATATTTGCTGTCAATATATTAAAAGAGATACATGCTATACAGATTCTTGAAAAGATATTTTCACCTATTATGGCTGTCTTTGGAATAAACTCATCAACAACTTTGCCAATAATAACTAAATTCCTTGCAGGTGGAACAGCAATGATGGCAGTATCAGTAGACTTAATCAAGTCTGGTATAATGACATCAAAGGATCTAAATCTAATAGCAGGATTTGTTATAAACCCTTTTGACATTGTTGGTGTCATGGTATTATGTAGTGCTGGAGCAGTGACAAGGAAGGTTGCAAAGTATTCCATTCTTGGAGCTGCTGTTGGTGTATTTGTGAAAGGTATTTTACATTACTTTATAGTTTTATTTTTTCAATAACACTCTACATTTTGACAATAAGGTTAAATAATATTTGACTTTTAAAAGATTTTTTGTTAAAAAATTTTAAATTTTTTTTAGTGGGGTTTGAAAATGATCTGGAATGAAGAATTTGAAACGTTGCCAAGGGAAGCTTTAGAGGCATTGCAACTCAAAAGACTTAAGGCGACTCTGGAAAAGGTTTATGCTACTGTTCCATTCTATAGAGAAAAATTTGATAAAGCAAAATTTCATCCCGACAATCTGAAATCATTAAATGATCTTAAAAATGTTCCCTTTACCTATAAGCAGGATCTAAGGGACAATTATCCATTTGGACTTTTTGCTGTTCCAAGGGAGCAGGTTGTAAGAATACATGCATCCAGCGGCACAACTGGAAAGCCTACAGTTGTTGGTTATACTAAAAGGGATATTTCAATGTGGGCAGAACTTATGGCGAGGACCTTTTCAGCTGCAGGGGTAAAAAAGGGGGATATACTCCAGAATGCATACGGATATGGACTCTTCACTGGTGGACTTGGGGCTCATTATGGAGCTGAATTGATTGGAGCTTCAGTTATCCCTATTTCTGGTGGCAATTCAAAAAGGCAGGTTATGTTAATGAAAGATTTTGGCTCAAATGCCATTTCATGTACCCCTTCGTATGCTCTAAGTTTGTACGAGGCTGCTATAGAAGATGGGATAGATGTTAAATCACTACCATTGAGAGTTGGTATATTTGGAGCTGAGCCATGGACAAATGAAATGAGAAAAGATATTGAAGAAAAGTGGGGGATAGATGCTATAGATATTTATGGTTTATCTGAGGTTATAGGGCCCGGAGTCTCCTACGAGTGTTTAGAAGCAAAGAATGGTATGCATATAAATGAGGATCATTTTATAGTTGAGACGATTGACCCTGAAACAGGTGAAGTTTTGCCATATGGTGAGGTTGGAGAGCTTGTTTTCACAAGTATAACAAAGGAAGCACTCCCAATAATAAGATATAGAACAAGGGATATTTCAAGGTTAATAAAAGAACCCTGTATTTGTGGCAGAACGTTTTTAAGGATGGAAAAGGTTACCGGAAGAACTGATGATATGTTAATCATAAGGGGAGTAAATCTATTCCCATCCCAGATAGAGTCTATTCTGATAGAAACTAAGGGTGTTTTGCCTCACTACCAGATAATTGTTGATAGGGTAAATAACCTTGATAGCCTTGAAGTTTTGGTGGAGGTAAGTGAAGATTTATTTTCTGATGAGATAAAAGTGCTTCAACATCTTGAGCAAACTATAGAAAAAAATATTAAGGATATCATAGGGATAACATGTAAAGTCAGACTCGTAGAGCCTAAAACCATAGAAAGAAGTGAAGGTAAGGCAAAAAGAGTAATCGATAAAAGGAAAAATAAATAGTTTAGGAGGAACTGATGAAGATTACCCAAGTTTCAGTTTTTATAGAAAACAAATCTGGACGGTTACATGAAATATGTGAGTTATTGGGGAAAAACTCTCTGAATATAAGAGCACTTTCTTTAGCTGATACTTCAGATTTTGGTATATTAAGGTTAATTATAAATGATCCTGATAGAGCTTACAGTCTATTGAAAAGCAATGGCTTTACTGTTGGTAAAACTGAAGTTATAGCTGTTGAAGTTCCCGATGTGCCAGGAGGTCTTGCCTCTGTTCTTAAAGTTTTAAGTGATAATAATGTAAATGTTGAGTATATGTATGCTTTTGTGGAAAAATCGAGGGATTTTGCTGTTATGATATTCAGGTTTGATGATGTGGATGGAGCATTAAAAGCCTTAGAAAATGCTGGTATAAAGACTATAGAAGGTAGCAAAATATATGGTATATAGGAGATGAATATGCATAAGGTATTTACATTATTTTTTTTAATGTTTGTGGCTACAGCTTTTGCAGAAATTAAGGTTGGTGGTCTGTTTGCCCTTACTGGTCCAGCATCTATTTTGGGTTTACCTGAAAAACAGACGGTGGAATTATATGTAGAAAAGATTAACAAAAGCGGTGGAATAAATGGTCAGAAAATCGATCTTATTGTTTATGATACACAGTCTGTAGATGATGAGGCAAGGAAAAAGTTTATAAGGCTTGTACAAAAAGATAGTGTATCCCTTGTTATTGGTCCAACTACATCGGGGGAGTCTCTTGCAATAAAAGATCTTGCATCTCAGTATAAAATACCTGTGATAAGTTTGGCATCAAGTGATAGAATAGTTAATCCACTGAACCCTTTTGTGTTTAAGGTAGCTCCTTCAGATGATCATGCTGTTCAGAGGGTTTTTGACTACTTATCCAAAAATAAGATGAACAAAGTTGCAATCCTTACAGTACAAAATGGGTATGGAGATTCTGGTAGAGCTGCAATGTTAAAAGAGGCAAAAAATTTTAATATAGAAATTTTGGCCGATGAAAAATATCTTGATACCGACAAAGATATGACATCTCAGCTTTCTAAAATAAATTCAAAAAAACCTGATGCTGTGATTGTCTGGGGGGTAGGTCCTGCTCCAGCAATTATTGCTAAAAATTTCAGGCAACTAAATATGAAGTCACAGCTTGTAATGAGCCATGGTATAGCATCGGCAAAATTTATTGAACTTGCGGGTGATGCGGCAAATGATATTATATTGCCTGCTGGAAGAATTATTGTAGCAGATCAACTTGCAGACTCAGACAAGTACAAAAAGATATTGCTTGATTATATAAAGGAATTTGAAAAAGAGTTTAAAACACCTGTTTCCACATTTGGTGGACATGCCTATGATGCAATAAATTTAATTTTAAAAATAAAAAATTTTAAAGATGGCAATTCAATAGTAGGGAATTTAGAAGGTATAAAGGGGTATATAGGTACATACGGAACATTTGATTTCTCAGCAAATGATCACAACGGGTTATCAAAGGATGCCTTTGTTATGGTGAAGATTGTTGATAAAAAATGGAAATTGATAAATCAATAGATAAGGGGAATTAACTATGAAAAAGATGCTGTTAATTTTAAGTAGTCTTATTTTTTTAGGTGGTTATGCATATGCAGAGATAAATCTTGGTGCTATCTTTTCAGTTACTGGTCCTGCTTCCTATTTAGGGCTTCCTGAAAAACAGACCCTTGAGATGCTTGTAGATGAATATAATAAGGCTGGAGGATTTAAAGGTGAAAAGATCAACCTTATTGTTTACGATGATAAGGGTGAGGATGCAGAGGCAAGAAAGAAATTCTTGAGACTTGCACAGAATGATAAAGTTATAACTGTTATAGGACCTACAAGGACCGGTCCATCTTTAGCAATAAAGGATGAAGCTCAGAAGAATTCAATCCCCCTTATTTCATGTGCAGCAAGCAAGGTAATTGTTCACCCTGTTAATAAATTTATCTTTAAAACTCCACAGTCAGATGAATTGGCTGTTGAAAAAATATATGAATATCTACAAAAAAATAAAAATAAAAAAGTTGCTATTATAACTTCTCAGGATGGTTTTGGGGATACTGGCCGAAATGCTCTACTGGCAGAGGCAAAAAATTATGGAATTGAGATAATTTCTGATGAGAGGTTTAAGGATACTGATAAAGATATGACATCTCAACTTTCAAAAATTGCTTCAAAAAGTCCTGATGCTATTATTTGTTGGGGTATAGGTCCTGCTCCTGCAATTGTTGCAAAAAACTATAAACAACTGAATATAAAAGCACCATTATTTATGTCACACGGTGTTGCCTCTAAAAAATTTTTAGAGCTTGCTGGATCTGCTGCTGAGGGTATGTACTTACCAGCTGGAAGACTAACTGTTGTTGACAAATTATCAGATAAAGATAAATATAAACCTATACTTATGGATTATAAGAAAAAATTTGAATCTACTTATAACCAACCTGTATCAAGCTTTGGTGGATACGCCTATGATGCTTTTATGTTGTTCAAATTAGCTCTGGAAAAGGGTGGTAAGGATAAAGAAAAAATTGCTGAAGCCCTTGAGAATATAAAAAATTATGTGGGCTCAACAGGGACATTTAATATGTCAAAGGATGATCATAACGGTCTGGGTAAGGAATCATTTTTGATGATAAGGGTAAAGAATAATGATTGGGAGATTGTGGAATAATGCAATTTTTCTACTCAGGGCTTACAAGTGGAAGTATTTATGCCCTTGTGGCTATAGGATTTAATATAATTTATAATACAACAGGATTAATAAATTTTGCTCAAGGAGAGTTTGTGGTTCTGGGTGGTATGCTTATGTATACCACCCTCACTATTTTAGGTTTACCTGTAAGTGTGGCTTTTTTAGTAACTTTTATAATTATGTTCATTGTTGGGGTTGTATTTGAAAAGTTTTTTTTAAGATATGTGAAACTAAAGACAGAAACAAATCTTATTGCCATTACTATAGCCCTTGCAGTTATAATGAGGGGAATAGCAATGGTAATATGGGGTAGAGATTCACTTGCTGTTCCTCCGTATATAGAAGATAAAACTATTTCTGTTATTGGAGGAAGCATGAATTCCCAGAGTATATTGGTGATAATAGTCTGCTTTTTTGTCGCCATCATACTGTCATCATTTTTTAAATATACAAAGTACGGAAAAGCTTTTAGAGCCTGTTATGATGACCAAACTGCCGCAACTATTTGTGGAATTAATGTAAATATGATCAGAATGTTATCCTTTGCCATTGCAAGTTTACTCGGGGCACTTGCTGGTGCAATAATTGCTCCAATTACCTTTGTTACCTACACTGATGGGATAATGGCTGGACTAAAAGGTTTTGCTGCTGCAATAATAGGTGGGCTGGGTAGTTTCTGGGGTGGATTATTTGGTGGTTTTGCTCTTGGGGTTATAGAAGGTTTTTTTGCTTTTGTTTTACCTTCAGGTTTTAAAGATGCATTTGCATTTATTATTTTATTATTGATACTTTTCATAAAACCAACCGGATTATTTGGGAAAAAGAAAGCTGTAAGAGTATGAAAAAAACAAACAAACTATATCTGATTTTTTTAATTGTTTTTTTATCTGTTTTTTACTTTTTAGTAGAAAATCAATTTTATAGAAGTATTGTTATATATGTAATGTTTAATGCAATTAATGCTTCATTACTAAATATTTTATTTGGATACGCAGGTATAATATCCCTTGGTCAGGCTGCATTTTTTGGTATAGGTGCATATACAACTGGTATACTTACTGTTCATTTTGGAATTAATCCCTTTTTGACAATACTGATAGGAGCTTTTATTTCATTTGTTGTTGCTTATATTGTAGGTTTTCCAACTCTTAAGCTTCACGGTCATTACCTTGCTATGGCCACTCTTGGTTTTGGAATGATAGTTTATATACTTTTTAATGAATTTACAGATATCACTGGTGGACCATCTGGACTTGTTGGGATTGCAAAATTATCAATTTTTGGTATTCTTATTGATGATGAGAGCAAGTTTTATATATTTTTTTCAGTAATTTTTGTGGGGTTCTCAATATTGCTGGAGTTGTTTGATAAATCCTTCTATTCATATAAATTAAAATTTATTAAGGAATCTGAGTCTGCTTCAAAATCTTTTGGAATCAATGTTTCAAAGGTAAAGCTAATTGTATTTGCAACAACTTCTATGTTTTCTGCTGTTGTCGGAAGTTTGTTTGCTTTTTATTCAGGTTTTATTAGTCCAGTATCCTTTAGTCTAAAATATTCCATAGACCTTTTTGTTATGGCTACTTTGGGTGGACTTGGTAGCATTACAGGGGGTACTTTAGGGGCTGCACTACTTACAGTATTTCCTGAGCTAATTTCCAATTTTGAGGATTATGAAATGATAATATATGGTTCACTGCTTGCTATTATAGTTATGTTTTTCCCACAGGGAATTTCTGGTCTAATAAAGAAGATGTTGGGTAAGTATGTTAGAAGTTAACGATATATCAGTAAGTTTTGGTGGTCTAAAGGCATTGTCTAATGTGAGTTTTAAGATTGATTGTGGCATCAATGCTCTCATAGGTCCCAATGGAGCAGGTAAAACAACGTTGTTTAACGTAATATCAGGTTTTTTAAAACCCAATACAGGTTATGTAAAATATAACGATTTTGACATAACAGCTCTTCCCCCCTATGAGATATTTAAGAGAGGGATATCGAGGACATTTCAAAACTTAAACCTTATAAAAGAGGTATCTCTTAAAGAGAACCTTTATCTCGGTATTATAGAAAAGATGAAACCATCCCTTTTAAAGGATATGTTAAGAACCAGCAAACCATTCTGGAAAAATGTGGAAGCAAAAATTGAAGAGGTAATGGAAATAACCAACGTTTCAAAATGGGGTGATTTAAAGCCAGAGTCTGCCCCCTATGGAGTGTTAAAAAATTTTGAATTAGCAAGGGCTTTGATATCTCAACCATCCCTTCTTCTTCTGGATGAGCCAGCAGCTGGACTAAATAATAGTGAAAAAGAGAATCTGGCAAACATAATCAATAAGATTACCTCAATGGGGATCGATGTATTAATGGTGGAACATGACATGTCCTTTGTCTCAAATCTTTCAAAATACGTTGTTTGCCTGAATTTTGGATGTGTAATAGGTTATGGTACCTATAAAGAGATAAGAGAAAATGAGGATGTTATAAAAGCTTACCTGGGTGATATAGATGCTTAAAGTTACTTCATTATCTGTAAATTATGGTTTTGTAAATGCTATAAGGAATGTATCTGTTCATATAAAAAAAGGGGAATTTGTCGCTTTGATAGGTTCAAATGGTGCAGGTAAGACAACCCTCCTTAATTCTATAATGGGTCTTGTTCCAAAAAAAGATGGGGAGATAATTTTTAAAGAAACAGATATTTCTAAAAATCCACCCCACTCAAGAATATCCTATGGAATCTCATTGGTTCCTGAAGGGAGAAGAATTTTTCCAAATATGACTGTTATGGAAAATGTAGAGATGGGTGGGTATAGCAAAAAACGGAGTGAAGTAGTAAGCAAAATGGATGAGATTTTTCATTTTTTCCCAATATTGCAGGAAAGGAGAACTCAGCTTGCAGGGATGCTTTCTGGAGGAGAACAGCAGATGCTTGCTATAGCGAGGGCATTGATAAGCAGTCCAGATCTATTGCTAATGGATGAGCCATCTATGGGTCTTGCACCCCTTGTTGTTAAAGAGGTCTACGAAAAGTTATCTATGTTGAAGAATATGGGTTTAACAATATTTCTTGTTGAACAAAATGCTATGGCAGCATTAAAATATGCCGACAGGGGATATGTCATAGAAAATGGTAGAATAATAATGCAGGGCAAAAGTGATGAACTTATATCTGACAACGAAATAAAAAGAGCTTACCTTGGGAAAGAGTATAAAGAGAAATGGGAGAGATAGGATGAATTATTGGCAGAAAGATGAAGAAACCATGTCTATTGATGAAATAAAACAACTTCAACTTGAAAGGCTTCAATCTGTTCTTTATAGAGCCTATGAGAATGTTTCCTTTTATAAAAAGAAGTTTAATGAGTCTAATCTATCACCTGATGATTGTCGTAAACTCTCAGATATTTCAAAATTTCCCTTTACATACAAAAATGATTTGAGGGACAACTACCCCTATGGAATGTTTGCTGTGCCTTTGAGGGATATCGTTCGTATACATTCATCGAGTGGTACAACAGGGAAACCTACGGTTGTGGGGTATACTAAAAATGATCTTGAAAACTGGAAAGATCTGGTTGCAAGAATAATGGTTGCTGGAGGGGTTTCAAAGAATGATATCGTTCATATAGCTTTTACCTATGGTCTTTTTACTGGTGGATTTGGGTTACACTATGCTGCAGAACATATAGGTGCATCTGTTATACCAGTTTCAAGTGGTAACACTAAAAGACAGATAATGATTATGCAGGATTATAGAAGCTCTGTGCTGGTAAGTACCCCATCATATGCTCTTCATATTGCAGAAACCCTTGAAAAGTTAAATCTTACTAAAAATGATATCCATTTAAAATATGCTCTGTTAGGCAGTGAACCATGGGGAGAAAAAATTAGAGAAGAGGTGGAGAAAAAACTTGGTGTAATTGCAACGGATAACTATGGTTTATCTGAGGTAATGGGTCCGGGTGTTTCTGGTGAGTGTATTTACAAAAATGGGTTACATATCAATGAAGACCATTTTTATGTCGAAATAATAGATCCTGAAACAGGAGAGGTTCTACCTGAAGGTGAAAAGGGTGAGCTTGTTATTACCACTCTTACAAGGGAAGCAATGCCCCTCATAAGATATAGAACAAGGGATATTACACGATTATATAGGGATAACTGCCCTTGTGGAAGGAGATTAATAAAGATGGATAAACCATCTGGAAGAACTGATGATATGGTAATCGTCAATGGTGTCAATGTATTCCCAACACAAATTGAAGAAGTACTTAAACAATTTGATGAAACTACACCTCATTACATGGTTTTTCTAAAGAAAAAAGGCAAATTAGATATGCTTGAGATAGATATTGAGATGACAGAAAATCTCTTTTTTGATGAGATGAAGAAGCAGAAGGAGATTCTGGAGATGGTAACTGAAAGGATGTTTAATGTTCTTGGGATAAAACCTAAAATAAAGTTTGTGGAACCAAAAAGTATTGAAAGATTTGAAGGGAAGGCTAAAAGGATAGTTGATCTTAGAGATGAGTGAACATAACGGATTGGTAAATTTCTTCTTTGAATCGGGTATATTGCAGTCTTTGAAAAGATCCGGGAATATTTTTCTTGGTTCTGGAGATCAAAATGTAGCCTCACATATCTTTAGAACTGCTGTCATAGCCTATACAATGGCGTATATTTTAAATGCAAACAAGGAAAAGGTTTTAATAACTGCATTGTTTCATGATATTGAGGAAACAAGGATTGGTGATTTAAATTATCTTCAACAGATGTATGTTAGATCTGATGACAGTAGAGCATTAGCAGATCAATTGAAAGGTTTGCCTATAGAAAAGGAGATAGGAGATCTGATTAAAGATTATGGGAAACTTGAAACAATAGAATCACAAATAGTCAAAGATGCAGATACCTTAGAGCTTATTTTATATCTGAAAGAACAGTACGATAAAGGTAATAAACAGGCTCTAAATTGGATAAATGCTGCAAAGAAAAGGTTAATTACAGAACTTGGTAAAGAGATTGCTGTTTCAATAGAAAATAGCAATTACTACGATTGGTGGTACAATATAAGGGATGATTGGGAGAATGGAAGCAAAGAGTGGTGAAGATATAAAAGTTCCAGGTTTAATGGATACTTTTCTTATCTGTCTAAAGATGATCTTTTTATCTGAAAAATCTCTTTTCAGGCTTATTATTGATAGTAGACTTAACTATAATCTTGTAACAATATTCCTTTTGACAATTCTGGTACCATACAAACCATTTAAAGGTGATGGTGTCTATGACGTTGAGAATATTTTTTCAGGGTTAATTATGACGTTTTTTTTCATTGTATTTTTGTATATTTTTCTACCTAAAAAAAATCTCCCTTTATCCTCTTTCTTAAGATTATTTGTATCCTTTGAAGTAATATCTATATTTTCACCTATCAGTTTCCTTTTGAAAAAAGAATACCTCATTTTTTTCAGTATTTTTCTTTTACTCTGGTACCTTTTTTTGTCAGTTTTTGTCTTCTCTAAAATATCGGGGTTAAGTCGTACTAAAAGTGTTGCATTTGTGATAATGAGTTACATATTGTCAAATTTTATAATACTGTTTTT
>JAIWOA010000088.1 GCA_020217115.1 Calditerrivibrio sp.
GCTAAAATATTTTCCAGTTCTTTTTCAGCAAGTTTATTTATATAGGATAAAAGTTCGTTTTCCCCTTTGCTACCAAATTCCCCATCTATCTTTTTACCCTTCAAGATATCTGATAAAACTTCAAGATCCCTCAATCTATTTGTTTCTTTTCTTATCTGCTTCAACACCGTTAGATGCTCTATGATCATAGGATCTGGCTCAGTGTTTTTTATTACTATGTTAAATATTGATAGAAATCTCCTTAATGCTACGCGAAAATCGTGCAGAGTATCATCATTTCGTAACCTATCTGACGATACAATTAATAAACCAAGTTCATCAATCAGTTTTAGCTGTTCAGTTATATAAATTTTAAACATCAGCAGTTCATATCTGGCTGGATAAGGTTATAAAGTACTCTATCCTTTATATGACAAAATGCACCTTTTTTCATTTTTATTGTGGCAGTTTTTTCTGAAATGTAAAGTGATATAAAGTTTGACAAATCAGGTTCATGCCCTACGATTAGTACAGTGCCGATCTCCTTTTCCTCAAGCTCAGATACTACAGTTTTATATTGTAAAATATCTGCTCCCGGATTTATCCTTTGATCTACCGTTGGCTCTAATTTAAAGAAATCCCCTATAATCTCTGCCGTTTTATTACTCCTTAAAGCTTCTGAGCATATTATCAGGTCAGGTTTTTTGATATTTTTGTATATTTTTTTAAAAAAAGATTTAAATTTTTTTATCCCATCCTTTGTGAGAGGTCTTGACATATCTTCACCTTCCCAGTCATTTCTGTCAACTGCTTCTGCATGTCTCACAAAATATATTCTCATAAAAACCTCCAAACTTTTCTGTATAGTTAGATTATATACAAAAAAATAAATATATCAGCTATTTTACATGATTTTTACATTTTTCTGAAGTTATACTTGTTCAGTAGGTTTATCCCCAATATAAATGCAGAGCTTACTATTCCAGCAACCAATGATATCCAGAAACCTACTGCCATCAAGTCAAAGATGTAAACCAAACAATAACTTAGAGGTAGCGTAATTATCCAGTATGATATAATATTAACTAACATTGGGAATTTAGTGTTGTGGTATCCCCGCATAACGTTGCTTACCGTTACCTGAAAAGCATCTATAACGTGGAACGAAATAGCTATTATAAGCAATGGCTTAGCCAATTGTAGAACACCTGCATCTTTGGTATAAAGATTAAGTATAATATCGGAGAACAAGTATATGAACAGTGATGAAAACAATGCTATGAATTCTACAAAAGCTATACCAGTTTTCCATATAAATGTAGTATATATTAAATCTTTTTTACCATAAAACTGACTTATTCTAACTGAAATGGCTATCCCCAGACTCATAGGTATCATAAAGATTGTCGATATAAAATTTAAGGCTACCTGATGGGATGCCACGGTTACTGCTCCAAAGGGTGCCAGCACAATACTGCCAAAGCTAAAGACGAAGGCCTCTAAAAATGTTGATGCCCCTATTGGCAGGCCAAGGGTTACTATCCTTTTTGCAAAGTTTTTGTCTATTTTCCCTTTTCCCAGATAGATCGATTTTTTGTAAAATATAATCAGTATAAATAGCATAAAGTATGAAGATATAGATGTTGCTATTCCACAACCTGCTCCCCCCATAGCAGGCATACCAAGCTTTCCATATATAAATATGAAATTCAATGGTATGTTTAGTAGCATACCTGAAAAACTGCTCAGCATAATGGGGACGGTTTTTCCATGGGCTTCAAAAATTGATCTATAGACTTGATACAAAAGAAGAGCAGGCATTCCAGATGATACAAAAAATATATAATTCTTCGATATCTCAGAAATACTAAGATCTCTGGTTATAAAAGGTATAATATGGCTTGTTCCATAAACCACAAAAAGTAGAAAAAAACCTATCCCCACCCCCAGAAGTCTACCAGTATATAATAGATCTTTCTGTTTTTTTACCTCTCCTTCCCCTATCATCATAGCCATCATTGGGGTTATAGCACTTAATACTGCAGAGAAAAAAAGGTACAGTGGCATCCAGATGGCAGAGCCTATTGAGATTGCAGCAAGATCGGTGCTGGAATACCTCCCCGCCATTACATTATCGGTAAAACCCATAAATAGATGAGATATAAAAGCCACCATAATGGGGAAAGCTATATAGGAAATTGATCTAATCTCTTTAAGAACTTCTCTCATTTTATCGATTTCTAAACCACCATCCAGATTATAATATATGGATATTTAATAAAAATATGTTAAAGATAACTTATCTTTTATCCCTTACAATCTCTGCGTAGGCAGAGTGATTGTGTATACTCTCCTGATTTTCACTTGAAACTTCAAACCATGTAACCCTATCATCCTTTAGTAGCTTGTCAGCAACATTGCGAACAATATCTTCAACAAAGACTGGATTTTCATAGGAACACTCTGTCACAAATTTTTCATCCTCTCTTTTTAATAGTGAAAATATTGGTGAACTCGCAGAATTCTCAGCCATCTCTATAAGATCCTCTATCCATATCATCCCTTTGTATCTGACTTTTATAATTATATAACTTCTCTGGTTGTGGGCACCATACCTGCTTATCTCCTTTGAACATGGGCATACAGATATTACAGGTACTTTAACTGATACAATAAAATCTTTTTTATTCTTGTAGGAGGAACCAAAAAATGAGCATTCGTAGTCCATTAGTGAGGGTAGTTTTGAAACAGGGGCATATTTTTCCATAAAGTATGGGAATGTAATCTCGATGTGGGATTCCTCAGATTCAAGAACATTTTTTAGGTCATCTAATATCCCCCTAAAGGATTCTATTCCGATATTTGTGCGATGATTATTTAGCACCTCCACAAATCTTGACATATGTGTTCCTTTAAAATTATGGGGAAGCTTTACGTACATATTTATCTTTGCAACAGTGCTCTGTTTCCCATTCTTCCTATCCTTCACCACTATTGGATACTGAATATCCTTTATCCCAACTTTGTCGATATAAAGATTTCTATCGTCATGTTGGCTCTGAATATCAGCAAGCTGCACTATCTTCTCCTTATCTTCTGATTCATAAGGTGCATATGATAAGATTTTGCTCCCTGCGGTAATTTTTCAACATTTAGCTGCATCCATAACTGTCCATAGTTTTGTATTTTTATTTTTTTGTTATTTTTTACTGCTTCAAGGGCAGATTCAAGCTTGTCATCGAGGGGAATTTTTTTATTTCCATTGGTCAGTATTTCCAGAGCTTTGGTATTTTCGTTTATAGATTGGAGATAGTAGGCATATAGGGTATAAAGAAACCCCTCTTTTGGTGAGGATTTTATTGCTTTGTCAAAGGTAGATTTCATCAGATCGTACTGTTTATTTTTATAATAGATTGTTCCAAGCATTGCCATACCAAGCCAGTTTTTATGGAAGCCTGCCTTTAAAAATGGGAGAGCGTCATCAAATCTTCTTTTTGAATAGTGTATTATCCCTATCTGGGAATTTATCTGCTCCTTTACAAAAAACTGCCACCTGGAGTATTTATAACCTTCATTAAGGCGTTCTATGGCTTTATCAGCCTTATCAGCCCTTATATCCTTTTCTACAAGTTTGAAAAGTTCTGTAAGTTTTTTCAAAAAATGTTTCCCTAAGAAAAAATTTATAGCAATTACAACTATTATACCACCTATAAGGGCAAGGGCATAACTTTTTGATATTAAAAACAAAATTAATCCAAATAATGAACCACTGACTGCAGATATTATAATTGTAAACATAAACACCTCTATAAATTCGTATAATTTATACAAAAAAGTATTATAATAGTGAATTATTTTATTTGCAAGTAGAAAATCTTCAAAGCTTTAGCTGTGTTTAATATAATTTATTCTAAATTTTCATAACTCAAATCTCGATTTTTGATGTGCAAAATTTTTTTATTTATTGACATAAACAACGACAAATATTAATCTATGGAAAAAATTATTGGAGATTATTATGGAATACCAGACATATGTAAACCCTTTGACAGAAAGATATGCAAGTAAAGAGATGATGTACCTATTCTCCCCATTTAAAAAATTTACAACATGGAGAAAATTGTGGGTTGCCCTCGCTGAATCTGAAAAGGAGCTGGGGCTAAATATTACAGATGAGCAGATAGAGGAGATGAAGGCAAATATAGAAAATATAGATTTTGAATATGCAAAGGAGATGGAGAAGAAATTTCGCCACGATGTTATGGCCCATGTTCATACCTTTGGCAAGGTCTGTCCAGATGCGATGCCAATAATACATTTGGGAGCCACAAGTGCATATGTTGGAGATAATACAGACCTCATACAGATGAAGGAAGGGTTAAAAATAATTAGAAAACAGCTCGTAACCCTCATGGCAAATTTGAAAAGATTTGCCCTTGAAAATAAAGATATACCGACGCTTGGCTTTACACATTTCCAGCCAGCACAATTAACAACTGTAGGTAAAAGAGCATGTCTCTGGCTTCAAGATTTTTTACTTGACTTTGAAGAATTAGAATTTGTTATTGAGAATTTAAAATTTAGGGGTGTGAAGGGGACAACCGGGACACAAGCATCATTCCTTGCACTTTTCAATGGAGATCATAACAAGGTCAAAGAGCTTGATAAAATCGTTTCGCAGAAGATGGGTTTTGCTAAAGTATTGAAGATCACTGGCCAAACTTACACAAGAAAACAGGATTCCTCTGTGTTAAAGGTTCTGGCAGGTATTGCAGAATCAGCCCACAAGATGGCCACAGATATAAGACTTTTACAAAATTTGAAGGAGGTTGAAGAACCCTTCGAAAAATCTCAGATAGGTTCAAGTGCCATGGCATACAAAAGAAATCCTATGAGGAGTGAAAGGGTATGCTCCCTTGCAAGGTATGTGATCACAAATTCCCTTAACCCATTTTTTACCCATGCAACTCAGTGGTTTGAGAGGACCCTTGACGACTCTGCAAATAAGAGAATAGTAATACCTGAATCTTTTCTCTCTGTAGATGCTATCTTGCAGCTTCTTGTAAATATTACTGATGGACTTGTGGTATACAAAAAGATGATAGAAAAACATGTTATGGATGAGCTACCTTTTATGGCTACAGAGAATATAATTATGGAAGCTGTTAAAAGGGGGGCAGATAGACAAAAAATGCATGAAATTATAAGGGTTCACTCTATGGAGGCTGGAAAAGTTGTTAAGATGGAAGGTGGGGAAAATGATCTTCTGGATAGGTTGGCATCGGACGAGAGGATACCATTAAATGAAGAGGAGATAAGGAAGATTGTAAACCCAGAAGATTTTGTAGGTAGAGCCCCAGAGCAGGTTGATGAATTTATATCAGAAGAAATTGACAAAATTTTGGAAAGATATAAAGATCAGATCGGTTTTGAAGTGGAAATAAAGGTTTAAAAATAAGATTATGTGGATATATCTTATCTTTTTATTGTTTGGAGCAACGCTGGGTTTTTTTTTGCAAAATAGACAAATAGGATCTTTTAGTAAATATTTTATGAATTTTAGCATAATTGTTTTGCTCTTTTTTATGGGGATAGGGATAGGTAAAGATCAGGATCTTCATAGTAAAATTGTGAATTTTGGGGTTATATCATTTACAATTACCATAATGTCTGTTTTGATGAGTATAGTTATGGTTTATATAATTATAAAAATTTTTGGGGAAAAAGATTGATTGTATTGATGGTAAGTTCTATCTTTTTGGGAGTTATCCTTACACAGGTTGGCCTAATCCCTGTACATTTAATAGCTATTTCACCTATAGTTACAGATTGGGCATTGTATATTCTTCTTATGATGGTTGGATTGGATATAGGTAGAGATACAGAATCGTTAAAGAAGCTATTTACAGCGGATAGATATGCATTTTTAATACCGATAGGAACTATTTTAGGTACATTAATTGGAGGTTTATTGGCTTCATTTATAATATCTATTCAGGTGAAACATGCCCTTGCCATAGCTTCAGGTTTTGGATGGTATTCATTGTCAGCAGTGATGATTTCAAAATCACTCGGAGCAGACTATGGTTCAATTGCCTTTTTATCCAATGTTTTCAGAGAAGTAATAAGTATTATTTCTATACCTTTCATAGCAAAATATCTGGGTGCATTTGTTTCAATATCTCCAGCTGGAGCTACATCAATGGACACTACACTCCCTATTATTGAAAAATATGGTGGGGATGAAGCAGCTGTTGTAGCTTTTATACATGGTTTTATCCTCAGCAGCCTTGTTCCAGTTTTTGTATCAATTTTTATTTAACTATGGTATAATTTTTTATTAGGGGGTTATTATGAGAAAGACAAAAATAGTTGCTACGCTTGGACCGTCTTCATCCTCAGAGGATATTATAGAAAGACTTATTCTAAAAGGGGTAGATCTTTTCAGATTGAATTTTTCACATGGAGACTATGTTTCACATCTGGAAACTATCAATAAGGTAAGAAGGATATCCGCTAAATTATCAAAATATACTGCAATACTTCAAGATTTAGGTGGGCCAAAAATAAGACTATTGGAAGTGGATGAACCTTTTGAAATACACAGGGGTGAGAAGATCGCCTTTAAAAAGGGGATAAAGAAATGTAGCAGGGAATTTCTATCTATAAACCATCCAGATATTCTGGATAAGCTTTTAAATGGTAGCAAGATATATATTGCAGATGGTTTGATAAGGTTAGAAGTGATAGATGTTGACAGAGATCTGGTTTATACAGAGGTTCTCACAGGAGGCAGAATATCTTCCAAAAAAGGGGTAAACTTCCCAAACATAAGGCTGGATATATCATCAATCACAGAGAAGGATAAAACTGATGTGCTTTTTGCAATAGAAAACAACCTTGATTTCATAGCAATGTCATTTGTAAAATCCTCAGAGGATATATTGGAACTAAAAAAATTTATTGCTGAAAATGGTGGAGAAATACCTGTAATTGCAAAGATAGAGAAACATGAAGCGATAGAAGATATTGATAATATAGTGAAATATGCTGATGGTATTATGGTGGCACGGGGTGATCTGGGTGTAGAGATAGATTTAGAAAAGGTTCCAGTGATACAAAAGATGATAATTGGAAAAGCAAATGGATTAAATAAGCCTGTCATCACGGCAACTCAGATGCTAAATTCTATGGTTAATCTACCAAGACCTACGAGGGCTGAGGTGTCTGATGTAGCAAATGCTGTTTTAGATGGTACTGATGCGGTTATGCTATCTGATGAAACAGCAGCTGGCAATTTCCCTGAGGAATCTGTGTCTGTTATGGTAAATACTGTACTGGAAGCTGAGAAAATTTACAATTACTATAAAAATAGTTTCACTACTGGTGACTATGCGATTCCATACTCAGGTTCAGAATTAGCAAAAAACATAGGAATAGATAAAATCGTAGTATTTACCAGTACGGGAGCATCTGCAATAAGGACATCCTTTTTTAGACCTATGGCTGACATTATTGCAAATGTAACAGATATCAATGTGGCAAGGAGACTATCTTTGGTATGGGGGGTACATCCAAATATGCTTGTCTTAAAATCAGATGATATTGATGGACTTATAAATGATTTTGTTGATAAGGGTTTAGAGGATGGAATTCTGTCAAAGGGTGAAAAAATTGTGATCATCATGGGGTATCCTGCAGGGGTGCCAGGTAGCACAAATTTATTGAAAGTAATAGATATTTAATTATGAGTTATGAGTGGTTAGTGATTATATAATAGCTGTGAAATTTTCCCATTTATCATTCAAAATTTTTAACTTAACATTCAAAACTTCTCTTAATATTTTTATTCAAAGATTGCAAAAAAGTTAATTTGTATTGACATTATTTCCTCTATGTAATAATTACAAAAATTATTAATGGCAACGGAGGTTGTTATGAAGAGAATGCCAGTTGAGAGGATAGTTTTATTATTTATAATTTTGAATGCAGTTTTTTTTATTTCTCTGGGGCTTTTTGATGTGTATCTTGCAGGCTCACTAGTGGATCTGGATAAGGAGATGCTTGCTAAAGTTTCTTCACAGATAAGAAATCTAAATATCGCAGTTGTCTTAATTACTCCCATACTTTTTGTAATAGGTTATATTGTGGTCTACAAATCTCTTCTCAATAGTATAAACAGTGTCAATAATATCATAAAGAAGATTGCAGATGGTGATCTTACCTTGAATCTGGAGGATTGTCCTGGAATTCTTGGTTCTCTAACACAAAATATAAATAACCTGATTGTTCGAACTAGGCAGTCCTTTAGAATGACTAAGAGGAATATGATTGCCATAAAATGTGCATCTGATGAGTTAAAACAATCACAAACTAAAGTAATAAATGAATTAAAAATGGTTGAAGATAATTCCAGTAGCATATCTTCTGCAGCTGAAGAGCTTTCTGCTACAAGCAGTCATATTGTTGATAGTTGCAAGAGCTCACTGGATGGGACAGTTGAACTTTCAAAAAATGCAGATGTTGGCATGGAGCGTGCAAATGGTTTGAAGACAACTATTAATGAAATAGCTTCTTCAATTAATTCGCTAAACAAAAACATAACCGATTTTATAAAAAGATATGAGCAGATTGAAAAGTTTACTGCTACAATAAATGACATAGCTGATCAGACAAACCTTCTGGCATTAAATGCTGCTATAGAAGCTGCAAGAGCTGGAGAATCTGGAAGAGGCTTTGCAGTAGTAGCTGATGAGGTAAGGAAGCTGTCTATAAAGACTACTGACTCTACCAAAGAGATAAAAGCTGTTATTTCCAGCCTGAACAATGAGATGAAGATGATTAAGGGTGAGATGTCAGACAGTGTAAGAAAAATTGATTTTGGGGTGGAAATAACTCAGGAGACTATAGAAAACTTTGAAAATATGAATAGCAATATAAAGGATATTGTTATTCAGCTTGAAAGGATTCTTCGTTCTACTGAGGAGGAAAGTATGGCTGTGAATGACATATCCCAGAGCATCACAAATGTATCTAAAAAGCTTGAGGGGCTTGTTCACTCATCTGAAGAGTTTCTAAAAGCATGGGATACCATTTTAAATATATCTCTTGAGGTTGACAGGGAGATTTCGGCATACAATATAGGAAAGAACGATACCTTAATTAGCTGGAGTAGCAAGATAGAAACAGGTGTTAAAAAATTTGATGAGCAGCATAAGGAGCTTGTGAGGTTACTTAATAAATTCTATTCTTCTATGAATGATGGTAGCAGTAATAATGTATTGGGGAATATTTTAAAGGAGCTTGCAAACTATACTGTATATCATTTTCAGTCTGAAGAGGATGCCTTCAAAAGATATAATTTTCCTATGAAAGATGAGCATATGAGAAGTCATAAAAATCTTGTGGATCAAGTAGTGAAAATTATAAAAGATTTTGAGAGTGGCAAAGAGGTTGTAAGTGTAAACCTGTTACAATTTTTAAAAGAATGGGTGATAAACCATATAATCCAGGAAGATAAAGAATACTCCAAATATTTTAAAAGTATAAATGCAAAGATAGATTGATCTGTTTGGTTTAATAAAAAAAGATTGGGAGAGTAGGGGTGCTACCCTCCCGTTGTGATATCTATCAAACTATTTCTGTATTGGGAAAGGTCCTACTACATTCCCCCATGGATTTACATGGATCTGAAAACTGTTTTTCTTATCTGTAACTGTTGCATAGTAAGCTGTACCCCTTGGAACCTGAAATTTTTCAATTTTTTCAATGCTAAATCCCTTCAGGTTATTTTTCATAAATTCTTCAATGGCTTTCTTTGCATCTGTTTCACTTAAAATGTTTTTCTCAACATTTTGTCCATTAATTCCTCTGCCATAACCAGCTCCATACCCCATCATCATCCCTTTACCACATCCCTGTCCATATCCCTGTGCAAAACCTGGTTTACCATAACCCTGTCCCATTGGTCCCCATGCAAAAGCTGAACCTGCCATTATTGCTAACGCTGCTGTTGCTACTACTAATTTTTTCATATAAACCTCCTTATGTTGTTTTGTGAAAATATTATGAGCATGAACTATGCCATTTTTGGCATTTGCTATAACTATATAGTAAACAATGATTAAATTTGTGGTGATTATTTCGGTTGTGCAAAGATTTCCCACTATGGGAAAAGTTATGATGGGAAAAAGTTTGAGTCTTTATATTCTGGTTCTGACATGATGTCATAAAGTTGTAAATTTATTAATTGCGTGTAGAGATTTATCTCTATTTTTTTGAATAAAAGATGTTTTAATGCTATTCAGGTGTATATTATTTTATACAGTGTCAACCTATATGAACAAATTCAAAACAGTCTATATTAATATTTAATAGTCTGAATGTTTAGTTAAAATATATAAATGATGGGAAGTTACCTGTTTTCATCCACCTTAATTGAATATAGGCTTCATTTGGCATAATAATTGATTGTAATTCTGCTGAGTCAGCAAAGATTTTTTGTTGACAAACGGTAAATTTTGAAATAAAAATGTTGTATTGTTGGGTTTGTACCTAACAGAGATAGCAGTGGCTATTAGGTAAAAAAATAAAAAAACAAAAACTTTTAGGAGGAAAAAAAGTTATGAAAAAATTGATCGCACTTTTAGCAATGGGTTTAATTTCTGCTTCAGCTTTTGCAGCTCAGTGGGATATGTATGGCCAGGTAAGGTTAAGAGCGTTCTATGAGTCACTTAGTAAAGATTACACTGGTAACGCTACGGGGGAAACAGACACAGATCTTAGCTTTGGTAACCAGGCTAACTCAAGAATCGGTGCAAAGGTAAAGGCTGACGATAAGCTTTCTGCAGTGGTTGAACTCGGTTTGGGAAGCAGTGAAAATGGTAATAACGCAGTTACAACCCGTTTGATCTATGCAGATTACAACTTTGGTGCATTTAAGCTTAGGATGGGTCAAGACTATGGTCCTACAGCTACATTCTTCGATTTTAATCAGGTATCAAACACTGACAACGATCTTGTAGGTTTTGGTGCTATTAACTCTAGTAGATATGCACAGTTGAAGCTTATGGCTGGTGGTCTTGAGGTTGCTATATCAAAACCAGGTGTGAATCTTACTGGTGCTGCTACTTATGATGTTATGCTTCCAAGAATTGAGGCAGCTTATACTCTTGATATGAAGCCAATTAAAGCAAAAATAGCTGGTGGCTATCAGACTTTTAAAGCTTATCAAAATGCAAATGAAACTGGTGCAGATGGAAACATAAGTGCATACGTTCTTGCTGCCCTTGTAAAGGTTGATATGGGTGCTATCTATGCAAATGCTACAGGTTATTTAGGTTCTAACACAGGTACGATGGGGTACCAAGGTTCTGCTTCAGGAATTAATAGCACAGCAGCTGCAAGTTTCAGTGAAGACTCTTCTGACTACGGTTTTGCTCTTAATGCTGGTTTTAAAGCTTCCGACAGTTTGATACTTGAAGCTGGTTACGGTTATGCCCAGGCTGATAGAGATGACTACACAAAAGCTGATAAAGCTCAATCCTACTATGTAAATGCTACTTACAAAATAGCTAAAAACTTCTTCATCGTACCAGAGATATCAGTAGAAGATAGGATGAAGAATAAGAACGATACTAAAGAAGGTTCAAAAACTTTCTATGGTGCTAAATTCCAGGCTAACTTCTAATAAAATTTAAGATATTGGATACCGAAAGGGAGAGCTTTTGCTCCCCCTTTTTTTTATAACTTGTATTTAGTTTTTTTAGATAGTTCAATACAAAATAGCCAGCTACGTTTTTCTCAAGCTTAAAAAAAATATCAAGCATATTTTTATTTTTTTCTTTTTTGCTATAAAATATAACATCATGTAACCTCTTTGAGTTTTATCTTTTTTTGTATTATTGTTCTGATCTAATAAAAAATTGTTAAAAATAATTGAAATATTAGTAAAGCTATGTTAAACTAACAATCTCGGAGATAAAAAATAAAATATGGAGGAACTGATGAAAAAACTTTTAGTGCTTTTAGCAATTGGGCTTATTGCAAGCTCATCTTTTGCGTCAACCTATGATTTTTACGGATCTGTGAGGCTTCAATCTTTCTATGAAAGTAAAGACAAAGATTACTCTGGTATTGGGAAATCTGATACCGATTTAAGTTTTGGGACTCAGGGAAATAGTAGAATAGGTGCAAATGTCAAAACGGGTGATAAGCTCACAGCAAACTTTGAGCTGGGTCTTGGTACATCTGAAGATGGAAGTAATACTGTAAAAACAAGAGTTTTATATGCTATTTATGATTTTGGTGGCTTTAAAATGAAAATAGGTCAGGATTATACCCCCTCTGATTTTGAGCCATTTGCACAGGTTGCTGAGAATGATAATGGGCTGGATAGGTTTGGTGGTATTTCAGTTGCCCCAAGTGGTCAGATCGCTTTCTCTTTTGGAGATTTTGATATTGCCCTCATCTCCAATACTAAGCAGTCAGATAAAGAAAATTTAGATGTAACAATGCCTAAAATCGAGGCAGCTTACAATTATAAGTTTGGAAATGTCAGTGGTAAAGCTTTTGCTGGTTACCAGACCTACAAATATGATAACGCTACAAGCGATAAAACTGTAAATGCCTATGTCGCTGGTCTTGGAGTTACAGCTGCCTTTTCACCTGTCACTCTCAATGCTGTGGGCTGGTTTGGGAGAAATACTGGTGAATATGGCGTTTCAAAGGGTGGTTCATATGATGTTTTACATGATAAGAACTCATCTGATTTCGGAGTTGCTGCGGAAGTGGGCTTTGAAGCTACAAAAAATCTTATCTTTAATGTTGGCTATGGTTATCAGAGGACAGATATAGATTCAGCTATGAAAGCTGATGCTCAGCAATCATACTATGCAAATGCAATAATTACAATCGCAAAAGGTTTTTACATAACCCCTGAGATAAGTGTCCTTGACTATATGAAAAATAGCTCAGGGAACAAAGAGGGTAAAGTTTTCTACTACGGAGCACAGTTTAAAGCTAATTTCTAATACGATTTTTTATAAAGCAGGTGAGGGTTTATACCCCTCACCACTGTCATTGCGAGGCTACATTTATTTTATTGCAAGGGACAAAGCCCTTTGGCAGTCTTATGTTTCTTTGCTGTCATTGTAAGGGACAAAGCCCTGTGGCAGTCCAACAACTCAAAACTCAACACTCAAAACTCAAAACTACCCACCAACCACTATCAACTAACCACCATCCACTATCCACCACTCACACCTTCTCCCACACAAACTCCACAAGGTTCTTCTCATTACGGTCAAACTTCATCCCCACAAGATAGATATCTTTACCCTCATTCAGATATTTTTCATAATATTTTTTGAGTTTTATCTGCGCAAGGGGGTCTTCGTCGGTTACTTTTATCTCCATTATGTATATCGAGTTTGGAAACTTTACCGTGATATCAATCCTACCCCTGTTCGTCACATCCTCACCAACGATATCCACACCCAGACTCTGTAAATACACATATATCACAGTAGCATAAAACCCTTCACTCTTCTGCATCTCATTATTCACATAATTGTTGTAAGGAATAGAAGCAAAAAGGGAAGTTATGGTACTTTTAAAGGCTTCCATCTCCTTTGAAAAAAGAGATTTATACAGTTCTATCTTCTTTTTACTATGATCGCTATCTCCGATTAACCTATCTATTATAAAATTGTTAAAGGATATCTTAACCTCTTTATTTGGCAGTCGTAAGATATAATTAATCGATCCAAAAGGAGTAGTCTCAACTTTATCTATTGTCAAATACCCCGTCTGGAACAGAATTACTTCGAGCCTCATATTGTCTATATCAAAGCTGCCAAGCAGACTCTCATCCACGACAAGATTGGACAGATTTGGCAAAAAGTAGTTATTATTTTCTATCAGCTTCATCAAAAACGTAGGCGTCCCTGTCTCAAACCAGTAGTTCTTAAAGCTCTTCTCTGGATTATCCAGAAACAAAAGTATATCAAAGGGGTTGTATACACTTTCCACACCCCAATAATAACCATTATACCACTCTTTCACTTCATCAAGATCTACACCTTCAAAATATTCCGCAAAAGATGTCTCAAATTCCCTCTGGGTATAACCGCAGATTGTAGCATATCTACTATCCAATGATATATCCTTTAAATTATTCAACCCACTAAATATAGATGTCTTGCTGAACTTGCTCACACCTGTCAAAAAGACAAACTTGATATATGGGTCAGCATCCTTCATCACTGAATATATCCTTCTCAGCTCTTCCCTCGCAAACTTGGCCATCTCTGTATTTTCTATATTATCCAATATCAGTTTGTCATACTCATCAACCAATATCACTACCTTCTTATTATACTTCTCATAAGCTTTTAATATAAGCTCCTTGAAGCATAAATGCATATAATCCTGCTCCATACACTCTATCCCAAGACGATGCTGATTGAGCTGAAAAATTGACTTTACCGTCTTAAGAATTAGATCTTTTGTTGTAAGGTCAGATTCTGCAAAGCTAAGGTGTATAACCGGATACTTTTCTTCCCAGTCCCACCTGTCATAGATATACAATCCTTCAAAATACTCTTTTTTACCTTCAAAAATAGCCTTAAGAGTAGACAGAAATAGACTCTTACCAAACCGTCTGGGGCGGGAAAGAAAATAGTACACACCCGATTGAATAAGATCTAACGCATACTTTGTTTTATCAACGTAAATATAATTTTCCTGTTTGTCTCTTATCTTCTCAAAGGTCTGTATACCTATAGGTAATTTCTTCATAAGGTTGCCTCCATAAAAAGATATTAATTTAAATGGTGAGAAAAATCAATTGTGAACTAAAATAATAAACACATATCTTATATTTGTATAGATTTTATTCTCAAAATATGGTATCGAATCATTTATAAATTACAAGGAGAAGTTATGGGAATTAAAAAGATATCAATATTTTTTGTATGTTCCGTATTTTTTATACTATTGGTTCTGTTTACCATGCCTGCCTTTGCAAGGTTTGAAGGGTTGATCAAATCCCTTGACGATTATTTCAGTTCTGATAGTGGGGTAGTTGTTTCAATAGATGGGAATAATATCACGACAGATATAGGCTCAGAAAAAGGTGCATACGCCGGTAAAGTTTACAAAATATACAGAGATGGTGTAGAAATTAAGCACCCTATTACCGGTGTGGTTTTGGGAAAAAAGAAAACATATCTGGGGACTGTAAAGATAAATGAAGTTTTTGACAAATATTCCATTGCAGAGCTTGTGGAGAAAAAAGATGAGATAAAGCCTTCAGATTCTGTTGTGGCAGAAAAACCTGTTAGAGTAGACAATAATTTTATTAAGTTTGATAAAAGGATCGAATTTTTACTTACTGATGAGTTAAATAAAAGTAAAGCCCTTGTGTATGATAAAGATTCAAGTATAAAGCTAAATTATTATCAGCAGGAGAATGGGGTAATAAAGGTTGATGTAGTTGTTGGAGGTAATGTTGTAAAAACTATACTATTTGCAGATGTTAATGTTGGTGATGATAGGGGGAAAGCCTACGGAGCTACAACAGATCTTGTAAGGAGTGAACTATTTAACCTTGATTTGAAAACCATATCCGTTGGTAAGGTATTTAAAGATAACTTTGAATATATAGTTACCGCTGATTCCAGTAAGGTATATATATTTAAATTCAATGGGGATAAATTTGTTCAGGTTGCTGAAATTAAGGGTGAATTTAACAATATACAGAGTGTTGAAACGATAGATCTTAACAAAAATGGTGTAGATGAGATATATATATCCAATATCTATGAAAATAGGGAGGCAAGGTCCTATATCTACGAGATAGATGACGGTGGTAAATTTGTAAGGCTTGGTGGGAGTCACCCATTCCTTTTTAGAACTATTATGTCAAATGGTGTTAAAAAATTGGTAAGTCAGAGAGTTTCGAGGGATGGTAACTACCTTGGTGCAGTTACATATTTTGAGTGGGTAGGTGGAGAATTTAGAAGAGGAGAGTCTATAGACAATACAGAAAAAGTTAGTTTGTATGGCTTTGGATACTCCGATATAGATGGAGACGGTAAGAAGGATATTTTGTGGGTTGATGACGATTTTAAGCTAAGGGTTTATAAGGGGAAAGAGGAGATTTATAGAAGTGTTGAATTCTTCAATAAGACGCCACTCTATTTTCTTATGAATCAGGAGGTATTACTCAAAGAACAGAAAGGGTATGGTCCAGCTGATAACCCAATTGAATTAAAACAGTTTCGCAAATACCTTAAAAACAGGATATTTGTAAATGAAAAAAATGAGATGTTCCTGTTAAAAAATAATCCAACATTCAAGGCTCTTGCAATGTCTGAAAACTATTCTGATTCATCCATAGGTAGATATGTATGGCAGGCTAAGATGATAAGGAGAAGCTGGGAATCAGATCTTTTTGAACCTGTTATAGTAGATTTTTACGTTGTGGAAAAGTATGGTAAATATTATGCCTATGCCATCAGGAATACAAATCCCGGGGATAAGGGTGGACTTCTAAAATCGTTGTTTAATAATGCAAAGAGTGAGATTTTATATATAGAAATAAAATAGTTTTGTAGTTTTCGGGTCTTCTTTTCGGGAGACCCTGATGTTTTGAATGTAACTAATCTTCTATGAAGTGTTAGTTTATTACGGAGCTGATGGGAAGATATCATTGGTTAAAAAAGATATATAATTATGGAGCTGAGGGGGATCGAACCCCTGGCCTCATGAATGCCATTCATGCGCTCTCCCAGCTGAGCTACAGCCCCTTTACTTTATTCTAATATGATGTTTGACAATTTGTCAATAATTATGTTAAAATGAAAAATGTTTGATGAAATATTTTATTCTGAATGTATGAAGTGCGGTATAAGGATAGATCAGAATAGATCTTTTTGTGATAATTGTTTCAACGATTTCTTCCCTGTCGATAAAAGATGTGATAGGTGTGGATACCCTTTGAGAGTAGATGCTGTATTTTGCAATAATTGTATTACCACCAGATACTATGACAGATTATTTATCCCCTACTGGTACAATGGGAATATGAAAATAGTTTTAAAGTCTATAAAGTTTCGTTATAATTTAAAGAATGCTGCTGTTTTAGATTATTTAGTAAAGAAAAGGCTATTTAAATTTGATCGATATGATATTATTACAGCTGTGCCTTCATATTTTTTCAGGAGATTTAGAAGATTTTTTCATCCTGCTGAGTATGTTGCTAAAAAACTGTCAGAAATATTTAATATAAAATATGAATATCTGCTTGAGAGAAAAAAGGATACAGAGTACCAGTGGAAGCTCAAAAGAAAGAATAGGGTTGAAAATATAAAAAATGCTTTTTCTCCAAGAAAAGAGCTATTTGATTTGAAAATTTTATTGGTTGATGATATAATGACTACAGGTGCCACTATACAGGAGTGTAGTAGAATGTTAAAAGATGCAGGAGCTTCAAAGGTAGATTGCTATGTTCTTTCTAAAGGGTTGTTTAGATGAATAAGGTAGAACAGATTCTTGCATACCTTGGGTTGGAAGAGTTTACAAATCTGTTTATATACAATGAGACAGAGGATTTTTTTAAATATTTTAACAACGGAAATTTTGTAA
>JAIWOA010000089.1 GCA_020217115.1 Calditerrivibrio sp.
GACGAATCCCTTTCCCCTTGACTTGCATGTGTTAAGCGTGCCGCCAGCGTTCGTTCTGAGCCAGGATCAAACTCTCCATCCGAAAATACCTTGGCTCTACTCATTATCTCTGCTGACCTATTCTGTTTTCAATCACTCCCCCTCATCAGGGGAAGAGGAATATACACAATCATTATAACTTTGTCAAGAATTATTTTTCATATTTTTTAAAAGTTTTTTTAAAAAATAGAAAACCTTTTATTTATCATCAACATATCTACTAAAATAATTGCCACCATCGATTCAGCAATGGGAACTACCCTGGGGGCAACACATGGATCATGTCTACCTTCAGTAATAATATCCTTAGGATTACCAAATATATCTATAGTTTTTTTGTTAATTAAAATAGATGAAGGTGGCTTTACAGCAAACCTAAAAATAATATCCTGCCCGGAACTTATACCCCCCAGAGTCCCCCCAGCATTATTTGAAAGGAATCCGTAAGGTGTAATCTCATCATTATTTTCACTCCCAAAGGATTCAACAACTCCAAAACCTCTACCAAATTCGATCCCCTTTACAGCAGGTATCGACATTATACCCTTTGCAATTTCAGCATTTAAACGATCAAAAACAGGTTCACCAATACCAGCTGGTAACCCTGACACAACCATTTCAATCAATGCACCTATTGAATCACCTTTCTGTTTTGTGGCAAGGATGAGATTATACATATCATCAAATTTATCAGGATCTGCAACCCTTACAGGGTTTTTTTCAATATAATCTTTTACAACTTTTTCTGCTTTTATATTACCAACTTGCTTAACATAACCAAATATTTCTATATTTAGCTTAGAAAGAATTTTCTTAGCAATCGCACCTGCACAAACCCTTCCAATTGTCTCCCTTGAGGAAGATCTACCACCTCCCCTGTAATCCCTAATCCCATATTTCATATGATATGTGTAATCAGCATGTCCAGGTCTGAATAAATTCATAATCTTACTGTAGTCTTTAGACTTCTGATTTTCATTATAAACAACCATACATATAGGTGTACCGGTAGTTTTACCCTCAAAAATACCACTAAGTATCTCTACACGATCATTTTCCTGTCTTGGAGTAGTAAGCTCACTCTGCCCAGGTCTTCTCCTATCAAGTTCAAATTGAACATCAGTTTCACTAAGTTCTACATTTGATGGGCATCCATCCAACACTACCCCAACAGCCTTGCCATGGCTTTCACCAAATGTGGTTATTTTGAAAATTCTTCCATAACTATTACCAGCCATTAAAAATCTGTCACCTCTCCACCTTTTATTTTTTTAAAACTTCCCGTATTAACATCAAGCAATACACAAGGCTCGATCAAACCCCTATGATCATATCCCCTTGACTCCCAGAAACCAACAATATACTCATCTATAAAAAATATTCTTTTCAACCACTTACAACTTTTATACCCCCATAGATTAGGAATAAACATTCTTAAGGGGCCACCATATTCAAACTCAATTGGCTCATTATTAACCATATCACAAATCACTATACCATCATTATTCATATCATCTTTCTCAACAACCGTAACATATTTCTTATAGCTTTCAAAATATACATATCTATAATTGTAAGGATTTGCCCATGCAACAAAATCTTGCCAGGAAATCCCTGACCATTCAGCTCTGACACTAAATCTACTAACCGACGTAAGACGCCTGTTTACAACCTTTCTTTGGAATAAACCAAAAAGGTCTTTTAAGAGGTAGTTACCTTTTTTATCAGTATTCCCTCCAATCTCAACGAAGTATGCGGAACTATCAGGCAAATCAACTTTCTCCATCCCCTCAGCATTAAAAATAGGGGTTTTTATACTTTTCAAATAACCCATTAGCAATCACCTAAAAATATTTTATAACCTTTGCTTTCTCCACCGTAATAAGCCCATGCTCCATCATTCCATCAATTTCCTTCAGAAATTTATCAATATTTTCCTCCGAATCAACTAATTCTACAACAATTGGAAGATCTTCTGATAAAGTCAAAACAGAAGCAGAATGTATCACCGAACTTGCTCCAAAACCATACACACCTCTAAAAACAGTGGCTCCTGACAATCCAAGACTTCTTGCTTTTTTTACAAGCGTTTTGTATAAAAGGTCACCTTCACACCTATCACTTTCTCCAATAAATATTCTCACTAACTTTTGTTCCCCTTCAAGCTTTCTAACCATAACCACCTCACAATCTTGCTAAATATATCCCTAAAAATGCAAAAATTATGCTAAAAATAACATTAAAAATCCAGTACAAACCTGCACTAAGATAAGAACCATCAGATAATAGATTTACAAATTCCACTGAGAATGTTGAAAATGTTGTATAAGCACCCAAAAAACCAACTCCGATGAACAGTCTAAGATCATCTGAAATAGATAATTTTTCTATAGACAGCACATACAAAAATCCCAATATAAATGATCCTGTTATGTTAACAAAAACAGTTCCCAAGGGTATCCTGTCACCAAAAAAAGCATTGACATACTTTGAAGCAAAATACCTTGACACTGCACCTAAAAAACCACCCAAGCCTATATATAATATTTTCATTTACAAAACCCCGATTCCGTATTATAATGAAATGATGGAACATTTGCAAGCTATTATTTCAATATCAATAGCGACATTAATACTAAACATACCCTTTGGGTATCTAAGAAGAAGGTTTAAAAAATTTTCTCTCGGATGGTTTCTCTGTATACATGCTCCAATTCCAATAGTGGCTTTCATGAGAATATATTTAAAAATAGGTTTAATATTAATCCCAATTTTTCTAACCTTTGCTGTAATCGGACAAATTATAGGCTTCAGAATAAACAGAACAGTCAATTAATATTATGGTAATACCAAACAAAAAGATCACAACCACCAATAAAACATAAAACCATATTGTTCTATTTTTCTTCAATTTTAATATAATTTTATCAATACTTTATATCAAACAAGATTAATCAAAAACTATTTAATTTTTTTTACAAAAAATGTTTGACTTTATAAAAAAAATTATTTAAACAGTTCTTATGGTAATACCAATTAACCTAAAGGTGAATATATGAACAAAAATTTAGTAGAAAAATTTAACTCAATCATAGGTGAAAAAGGTAAGGTACTCACAAACGAGGAAGACTTAGCTTGCTACAGTTATGATGCATATGCTGAAACTCCAGTCATGCCTGAAATTGTTGTAAAGCCCACAGATTATGAGCAGATACAACAGGTAATCAAACTTTGCAATGAAGAAAATATACCTATTGTCACAAGAGGGGCCGGCAGTAACTTAAGCGGTGGAACAATACCAAAGTCTGGCGGTTGTGTCTTATTGACTACAGGTTTTAATAAAATATTGGAGATCAATGAAAATGACCTATATGCGGTTGTCCAATCTGGGGTAGTTACAGCAACCCTTGCAAAGGCGGTCGAGGCCAAAGGCTTATTTTATCCACCTGATCCTGGAAGTATGAATATTTCCACTATAGGGGGAAATGTAGCAGAAAATGCTGGTGGATTGAGGGGTCTTAAATATGGTGTTACTAAAGACTATGTAATGGGTGTCAATTTTTTTGATCCAGAGGGGAATAGTGTCAAAGGTGGAGGAAAAACAGTTAAACTTGTAACTGGATTTAATCTGCAAGGATTAATGGTATCTTCAGAAGGTCTTTTAGGGGTAATGACAGATATTACACTAAAACTTATACCAAAACCAAAAACATCAAAATCTATGATTGTTTTTTTTGATGATGTAATAACTGCATGCGAAATGGTATCTGCCATAATCTCATCAAAGATAGTTCCAACTACACTGGAATTTTTAGATAACTTTACAATAAGAACAGTAGAAGATGCTACAAAAATAGGTTTGCCCACTGATGCTGGAGCTTTGCTTTTAATAGAGGTAGATGGGTATGAGGGGCAAGTTGAAGAGGAATTTTCTAAAATATTTGAATTGGCAAATAAGATGAACGGAAGATTAAAAGTAGCCAACAATATTGAAGAGAAGAACAAAATATGGGAAGCTAGAAGAAAAGCATTGAGTAGCCTTGCTAGACTTAAGCCAACTCTAATACTTGAAGATGCAACTGTGCCAAGGAGTAAAATCCCATCAATGATGAGAGCTATACAGGAAATTACAAAAAAATATAATCTCACCATAGGAACCTTTGGCCATGCTGGAGATGGAAATCTACATCCAACTATTTTAACAGATAGAAGAGATAAAAATGAAATGGAAATAGTGGAAAAAGCAATTGATGAAATATTTGATGCAGCACTAAATCTCGATGGAACTTTAAGTGGCGAGCATGGAGTAGGCACAGCAAAGGCAAAATATTTAGAAAAAGAGGTAGGAAAAGGTACAATACTATACATGAAAAAACTCAAAAAGGGAATAGACCCAAAAGGTATCTTAAATCCTCATAAAATGGGAATATAAATTATGGAAAACATACTACAAGAACTAAAAGAATTGGAAAATCTCACCATTCAATGCATGAAATGTGGCACCTGTCAGGCATACTGCCCTTTGTATCAAAAAGATTTTGATGAATCATCTGTTGCAAGGGGTAAAATATCTCTAATTGAGAGTGTATTTGAAGGCAGGATCGAAAAAGCAACAAGTATATTAAAATACCTTGACTATTGCGTAATGTGTGGAAAGTGTAAAATAAATTGTCCAAGTGGTGTAAAAACCGATGAAATCTTTTTGAAAGCAAAGGCAATACTAAGAAAGATAGAACAGCTACCATCATGGGGTAAAGCTGTACTCAAAATTGTTATGGAAAAACCTGAACTTTTAGCCAAGCTATCTCCACTGATGCATATTGGTTTGAGATTTGGAGCTAAAAAAGTTAAAGGTGATATTTTTAAACCCCTACTAAGCTCCTTTGCTGAGAGAAACATATACGACATAGCAAGCAAAACATTCTCAAGCCAATATGGGGGATGGAGGAAAGCAGAAAAAGAAACCATGAAAGTAATTTTTTACCCTGGGTGTGCTATAAACATGATATTCACAAATTGGGGTAAGCAGATAATTGAAATTTTAAACCATTTTGGAGTATCAGTTTATGTTCCAGAGGTAAACAAATGTTGTGGCATACCAGCTGCAACACTTGGAGAATTGGACACGTACAAAAAGATGGTCATTGAAAACCACAATCTGTTTAAAACTATCGATGCTACACATATAATAACATCCTGTCCAACCTGCCAGTATGGTCTTCATGAAATGGGAGAAAAAATAACTGGAGTAAGCTCGGACAAAAAATTCATTGATATAATGATATTTTTAGAAGATGTTTTAAAAATAGAATTAAAAAAAATAACAGATGAAAAATTTACTCTTCACTTACCCTGCCACTATGACCCTACAAAAGAACAACAATTAAACAATGTTCTAATAAAACTTGGCACAAATTTTGCTCCTTTAGAGAATAGAAGCTGTTGTGGTTTTGGTGGAACATTTAATATGAAAAATTATAAACATTCAAAAGATATAGTTAAAAATAAGTCATCGGAGGTGAAAGAAAAAAAATTTAGCAGAGTTTATAGCCCTTGCCCAGGCTGCGTGATGCAGCTAACAGATTCAATATTAAATGATGGTTTGATGGATGTTGAAACAACACATCCAATTGAGCTCGTCTATGAATCAGTTTTTGGAAAAAGATTTAGCAATACCAAATAAAAAAGGAGGATACAAAATGAAAAAACTTTTAGTAGCTTTAGTAATTTCCGCATTAAGCTTCACTTCTGCCATAGCATCAAAACTTGAGTGGAAGATGGTAACAACATGGAGTAACAGTATTACCTTTCAAAGAGCAGCAGAGCATTTTGCTGATGTAGTAAAAGAATTAAGTGGTGGTAATTTTATTATTAAAGTTTATCCAGATGGAGCTATCGTTCCAGCTTTTCAGGTTTTTGACGCAGTAAGAAACAACGTTGCACAAATGGGTCATGATTGGCCAGGTTATTGGAAAGGTAAAGATGAAGCTTTTGTCGCCTTTGCATCTGTTCCTTTTGGTTTAAATTCTCTTGAATATACAATCTGGCTTGAGCATGAAGGTATGAAACTTGCAGAAGAACTCTATGGAAAATTTGGTTTAGTACCACTTATTGGTGGTAATCCAGGTCAGGAACTTGGATTTTTCACTAAAAAATTTGCAGATGACATGGGTGATCTTAAAGGTATGAAGGTAAGGACTGTAGGTTGGACTGCTGACATTTTGAAAAAACTTGGAGTAAATGTATCCCCTCTTCCTGGTGGTGAAATATATTTAGCACTTGATAGAGGTGTTATAGATTCAGCTGAATTCAGTACTCCATATGCAACCTTCCCCCTCGGATTTCAAGAGATAGCTAAAAATGTAATGGTGCCAGGCTGGCACCAGGTTTCATGCCAGAATATGTTTATGGTCAATAAAAAAGCTTGGGATTCTCTAACTCCACAGCAGAAAGCTATCTTGAGAATAGCTGCCAGGGAAACACAACTCTGGGAAATAGCAAATAGTGAATACCAGAATGCAGTTCATGTAGATAAATATGAAAAAGCTGGAGTAAAATTTAACAGAATTAACGATAAAACCCTCAAAGAACTTAGACAAAATACAAAACAATATCTTGATGAGTTAAAGGCAAAGTTCCCTTCTGTTAAAAAGGTACTTGATTCACAAGAGAACTTCATAAAACTCTATTCTGGATGGAAAAACACTAAGAAAGGTGTTTCTGCTTACCCATATGACGAATATATGAAAGGTAACATGACAGAGTAAGTATATTTTCTGGTCTGTCTGTAAAATGGCAGACCAGATTTTAAAATTCAAACAGGAGTCTTATAATGAAAGGTTTTATCAAATCAGTGGAAGCTATTCAGGAGTATATTGGGAAAGGGATTGGTCTTCTACACTATGCTCTGATTTTTGTTGTTTTATATGAAATAATAAGTCGTAAAGTATTTTCAAGCCCAACTGTATGGGGATTTGATCTAAGTTATATGCTTTATGCTGTAATGTTTCTTGCAGGATTTGGTTATACACTAAAACATGGCTCACACGTGAGAATAGATATAATATATGCATATCTCTCACCAAGGAAGAAAGCAATATTAGATTTAATAGGGTATACAATATTTTTTCTCCCATTTATGTTGATATGTTTAAAAGTATCCTTCGAATTTGGTATGCAGTCCTTTGAAATGAGAGAACAGAGTATGTCTGTATGGCAGGTTCCTATATACCCTTTTAAAATGTTCATGTTTATTGGATTTCTTTTACTATTTATTCAGGGGGTTGTAGAGATAATTAAATCAATTAATGTATTGAGGGGGGGTAAATAGTATGTCTCCAGATTTTATTGCAGTAATGATGTTTGTACTTCTTCTTTTTGCAGTTTTCTTAGGACATCCTCTGGCAACAACCTTAGGTGGACTGGGTTTACTTTTTGGTTATATAGGTTATGGTGGAGATATCAGTGGTATAAACTTTATCATAGCAAGCAAAACCTATGGTCTTATGGAAAATTATGTTTTGGTAGCCATCCCACTTTTCATCTTGATGGCTCAATTTTTAGATAAATCTGGAGTGGCAGATGAGCTTTTCGATGCTATGTATATTGTATTTGGCTCTGTAAGAGGTGGACTTGCATTGGCAACAACTGTTGTTGCAACACTTTTTGCCGCCACAACAGGTATTGTTGGAGCATCAGTAGTATCAATGGGACTTCTTGCAGCACCCTCTATGGTTAAAAAAGGTTATGATAAAAAACTTGTAGCCGGGACAGTAATCGCTGGAGGAACACTTGGTATACTTATCCCACCTTCAATTATGCTTGTTGTAATGGGTGGACTGGTGGGGATCTCTGTTGGTAAGTTATTTCTTGCAGCTTTTATCCCCGGTTTTCTATTATCAGGTTTATATTTGATATATATTTTTGTCTATTCTTTAATAAAACCTGAAGTTGGACCACCTTTACCAAAAGAGGAAAGAATACACTCCCTTGGGTATAAAATTAAATTAACGGCCAAATCAATGCTACCAACACTATTTTTAATTTTTGCAGTTTTGGGAACAATTGCTTTTGGTATTGCAACACCAACTGAAGCTGCAGGACTTGGATGTGTGGGTGCAATGATTCTGGCAATTGCAAATAAAAGATTTAATTTTAAATTGATGGTTGACGCAGGGGCAGCTACAATAAAAATAACATGTATGGTTATGTTAATCTTCGTAGGAGCTAACCTTTATACATCTGTGTTTATGGGATTAGGGGGTGGAGAAACCTTCACCAAAATAATCTTCTCAATCAGTGATAATAGATGGGTTATTCTTGCCGTCATAATGATGATACTCTTTGTACTTGGGATGTTTGTTGACTGGTTAGGGATACTCTTGCTTACTATGCCTATATTTTTGCCAATAGTGGATAAGCTTGGATTTGATCAGCTCTGGTTCACCATGCTTGTAGCAGTGAATTTGCAAATGTCGTTCTTAACCCCACCATTTGGATATTCACTATTTTACTATAGAGGTGTTGCACCAGCAGGAACAGATCTGAAAGATATATACAAAGGTATTATACCATTTGTAATTTTGCAGTTAATAGGTTTGATACTATGTGTTATTTTCCCATCAATAATAACTTACCTCCCAAACCTTATCATGGGGTAACCTCCAAAAGGCAGAGAGAAATCTCTGCCTTTTTTATTGACTTTAAATACTTAATTCTCTAAATAATCTAATATGGAAGATATATCAAATATAGAGAAAGATATCCTAAACCTTATACTTGATAATATTTATAATGGCGTATATCTGGCTGATGGTGAAGGTAGAACAATTTATGTAAATAAAACCTTTGAAGAGATGTCTGGAATACCATTAAGAGATCTAAAGGATAAAAAACTATACGATTTAGTATATAAATATAAATATTTTACAGGTTCAGCAACTCTTATAGTACTACAAACAAAAAAGCATGCCACCGCAACATACAGAACAATAACAAACAAAAATTTTTTAGTTAAGGGGAAACCAATATTTGATAACAATGGAAATATAAAATATGTAGTAAATACAATATGGGATCTAACCAATATAATATATAATGATTCTATAGATCTTGACACAGTCAAAAACTTTAAGCTACCTGCAAATAATCTCATCTCCTCAAATAAAAGGATGAATGATGTTATTGACATGGCAATAAAAATTGCTCCGACAGATTGTACAACTTTGATTATGGGAGAAACAGGCTCTGGCAAATCATTATTAGCAGAAATAATTCATAATTTAAGCCCAAGAAAGAATTTTCCATTTATAAAGATAAATTGTGCTGCAATTCCTGAATCGCTTATAGAATCGGAACTCTTTGGATATGAATCTGGAGCATTCACAGGAGCCAGTATAAAAGGTAAAAAGGGGTTAATTGAAATGGCCAACAATGGTACATTATTTTTAGATGAGATTTCGGAGCTACCCTACCACCTTCAATCAAAAATTTTGTTCTTCCTGCAAGATAAGGAATTTATAAAGGTTGGTGGACAAAAACCAACAAAATCAAATGTCAGAATAATATCAGCATCAAACAAGGATCTATACAAATTGACAAAGGAAGGGAAATTTAGAGATGATCTATTCTACAGGTTGAATGTTGTAACACTTCATATCCCATCCCTAAAAGAGAGACACGAAGATATTCCACTTCTAACAAAACATTTTTTAGAAAAATTTAATATTAAATACAATTTTAACAAAACAATTTCAGAAGAGGTCATAGATCTATTCATCAAAAAAAATTGGGAGGGTAATATCAGGGAACTTGAGAATACAATAGAACGGATAGTACTTTTATCAAAAACAGAATATATACAGCTTGAAGATATAAAAAGACTCAACATAGACAACATACTACACAACATAAAAAATACAGGTAAACTCCAAGATATATTGAATGATGTGGAAAGACAAATTTTACAAACAGAAAAAATTTCTGGCAAGACGACAAGAGAAATAGCAAAAACCCTTGGAATAAGTCAATCAAAAGTAGTAAGACTACTTCAAAAACATAACATAATGTGATTCAAAAACAACTCGCTGATTCATAAATGCATTAAAGCTTGTGTAAGTTAGTTAACCCAAATATTACATTGATTCTAAAATAAATCAATTAATTTTCATTTAGCAATGTAATCGATAAAAAGGTTTAAAAAAAGGGATAAGAACCATTTATTGAGAGATTAAAAGAGAATTATCCCAAAAATTATGGCATAGTTATTGTATTGATATTTCAGAATAGGTATAACTAATTAAGTTAAGGAGAAAACAGTATGAAAACAGTATATTTAGTAGATGGACTAAGAACACCATTTGGAAGTTTTGGTGGGGCTTTGTCAGATATTTCAGCTCCAGAATTGGCATCAGTTGTAATAAAAGAACTTCAAAAAAAATATCGACTTCCTGAAGATGCAGTAGATGAAGTAATTATGGGGCAAGTTATTCAGGGTGGTTCAAAACAAGCTCCAGCAAGAATTGCAATGAGGCTTGCAGGTTTATCCGATTCAACCCATGCTATGACAATAAATAAGGTCTGTGGCAGCGGATTAAAATCTTTTATGCTTGGAACCCAATCAATAATGTTAGGGGATTCACATATAGTTTATGCAGGGGGAATGGAAAATATGTCTATGGCACCCTATGCTCTTGATAAAGCAAGGTTTGGGTATAGAATGGGACAATCATCAATCTACGATCTGATGATATATGATGCCCTTCAAGATCCATACTCAGGAAAGCATATGGGAGAAATTACTGAAGAAAGTATCAAAAAGAATGGCCTTTCAAGAAAAGAACAGGATGATTATGCAATCAGAAGCTACACTCTTGCCCAGATGGCAATTGAAAAAAGGATATTAGATAGGGAAATTGTTGGAGTTGCTAAAAAGACAAAAAAAGGGGAAATTCTTGTTGATAAAGATGAAGAACCTTTTAAAGGTGATATAACAAAAATTGAGACTCTAAAACCTGCATTTATAAAAGATGGTACAATTACAGCAGGAAATGCATCAAAAATCAATGATGGAGCTGCTGTAGGTCTTCTGGCAGATGATGAAGCTGTAAAAAAATACAACTTCAACCCCAAGATCAGGATCGTTGCTTACTCTACAAACAGTATCCACCCTGACGATTTTGGTGAAGCGCCGATAGGAGCAATAGAAAAAGTTCTGGCTAAAGCAAAGCTTGACTTGAATCAGATAGATCTTTTTGAGATAAATGAGGCATTCGCAGCAGTTCCATTGATGGCTATAAAAAAACTAAAAATTGACATCAATAAGGTTAATGTAAATGGTGGTGCAGTTGCCTTTGGACATCCAGTTGGTGCAAGTGGTGCCAGATTATTAATCACACTCTCAAGGGAACTTATTGCTAGAAATTTAAAATATGGGATTGCAACCCTTTGCATTGGTGGTGGTGAAGCTGTTGCCGTTTTAGCTGAAAAAATAAACTGAGGATGGAGGAAAGATGAAACCGATTTATAACAATGCCTATGATGCCATAAAAGATATTATAAAGGATGGGATGACGATAGCTGCAGGTGGTTTTGGACTTTGCGGAATCCCTGAAAAACTAATTCTGGCAATAAAAGAAAGTGGTGCAAAGAATCTTACTTTTGTCAGCAACAATGCTGGCGTTGATAACTTTGGACTTGGACCACTACTCCAAACCAAACAGATAAAAAAAATGATAGCTTCTTATGTGGGGGAAAATGCCACTTTTGAAAAACAGTTTCTCTCTGGAGAACTTGAAGTAGAACTAAATCCACAGGGGACACTCGCAGAAAAGCTAAGAGCAGGTGGAGCTGGCATTCCAGCTTTTTATACAAGAACAGGCTTTGGAACTATGCTTTGTAAAAATAAAGAAACAAAAGTATTCAATGGTAAAGAATATGTAATGGAGGAAAGTATAGTAACAGACCTTTCAATTGTAAAGGGGTGGAAGGCAGACAGGGCTGGTAATGTTATATTCAGATACACAGCCAATAATTTCAATGAAGCATGTGCAAAAGCTGGTAAAGTGTGCATTGTTGAAGTCGAGGAAATTGTGGAAATTGGAGATCTTGATCCAATGTCTATACATCTGCCTGGTATCTACGTGGATACAATAGTTTTGGGAACAAATTATGAAAAACCTATCGAACAAAGAACTGTATCAGATGGAACAATTCAAGCAAAAGGTTTTAATGAACAGAAAGAATGGATGGCAAAGAGAATAGCCAAAGAATTTAAAGATGGTTTTTATGTAAATCTTGGTATAGGTATGCCAACCCTTGTCGCAAACTTCATACCAAAAGATATTGACATAACCCTTCATTCTGAAAATGGTCTTTTAGGTATAGGACCATTTCCAAAACCGGGTGAAGAGGATGCTGACCTGATAAATGCAGGCAAACAAACAATAACATATAAAAAAGGTGCAGCATTCTTCGATTCTTCTGAATCCTTTGCAATGGTGAGAGGTGGACATATCGATATATCTGTCTTAGGGGGAATGGAGGTAAATGAGTTTGGTGACCTTGCAAACTGGATGATTCCGGGCAAAATGGTTAAAGGTCCAGGTGGAGCAATGGATCTGGTAAATGGCGTAAAAAAACTTATTATAATGATGGAACATGTAGCAAAAGATGGAACACCAAAGATAGTAAAGGAATGTAACTACCCTATAACTGGAAAAAATGTTGTTTCAATGATAGTTACAGATAAAGCAGTATTTGAAGTTGACCCAAAATATGGGCTTACACTGATAGAGATCTCACCCTTCTCAAACCTTGAAGATGTAAAAAAATCAACGGGGTGTAGTTTCAAAGTATCACAAAACCTTATTGGAGGATAATTATGAAGGATAAAGTAGCTATTGTAACAGGAGCATCAAGCGGTATAGGTCTTGCAATTGCAGAAAAACTCACATCAGCTGGAGCCAGAGTTGTAATGGCAGATATTAACGATGAAAAAGGTGAAATCGAAGCCAAAAGAATAGGTGGATATTTTTTTAAAACAGATCTATCAAAGAGATCTGATTGTAAAGCACTTGTAGATTATACAGCTCAGAAATTTAATAGTGTAGATATCCTTGTAAACAATGCAGGGATTCAACATGTTTCTCCTGTGGAAGATTTTCCTGAAGATAAATGGGACTTCATGATAAGCCTAATGCTTACTGCTCCATTTTTGCTTACCAAATATTCATGGAATTATATGAAAAATAAAAATTGGGGGAGGATTATCAATATAAATTCAGTACATGGTTTGAGGGCATCAGAATTTAAATCTGCATACATCTCTGCCAAACATGGTCTTTCAGGCTTAACTAAAACTACAGCTCTGGAAGGTGGGAAGTATGGAATAACAGTAAATTCAATATGCCCTGCCTACGTAAGAACTCCCCTTGTGGATAACCAGATAGATGCTCAAGCTGCAACACATGGGATACCAAGGGAGAAAGTAATAGATGAAATAATGCTCAAAAAAGCTTTTGTAAAAAGGCTCATAGAACCATCTGAAATAGGTGACATGGTTATGTTCCTCTGCTCTGACGGTGCCCAATGTATGACTGGAACAATGCTAACTATCGATTGCGGATGGACAGCATCATAAAAATTTTATAGAGGGGGGAGTCGATCTCCCCTATAAAACAAAATTATTTACAAATATAAAAATTGAAAATATAATATAACTATGGAAATTAACAACATTGAAAAAAAGATATTACTGTTTATAGCAAGATCCTCCATTGAAAAAAGATTGCATCGTGATACCGAAACTGTTTCGAAAATATTAGAAATGTCAATATCAAAATTTAGCCCAAACAGTCAAGAAAAATATCCAATTCTTTATTCTAAATCAGGATGTTTTGTGACATTACACATACATAAAGAGCTACGAGGTTGTATCGGAACATTTAGAACTGACAGGGAGCTTTATATTAATGTTTGGGATATGGCTATCCAGGCTGCATTTCATGACCCCAGATTTCCACCTTTGACAAATGATGAATTTTCAATTTTAAATATAGAGATATCTGTACTATCCCCAATGGTAAAAATAGATAATCTTGACAATATTATCATTGGCAGAGATGGGCTATACGTTAAGAAGGGTTTCCACTCAGGGGTTTTATTGCCACAGGTCGCTACAGAGTATGGATGGGATAAAGAGGAATTTTTATCCTACACCTGTAGAAAAGCTGGTCTGAAACCAGATATATGGAAATATGAGGCCATTGAGATTTATAAATTTAGCGCATCTGTCTTCTCTGAAGAAGATTTAAGTTGATCTAAAATTTTTTAATTCTGTGTCCATCTTTTTGTCAACAAGATAACCTGTGACAAATGCCAGAGAGACATCCTCAATCTTTTTAAACAATAAACCAAGGATATACCAGTAATGTTTCCCATCCTTGTCAACATTTATCATAAGTTTTGAAGGTGAAAGCTCAGAAAATTTTTCCAACATAACATCATCAAAATCAACATAAATATCAATAAAACTATTTTTCTCACTCCCTTTCAAAATAATTTCATAACATGGAGGATCAAAGGGATTTTCAGGAAATTTGGAATTAAGCTTAATGGAATAATTGGCATCATCAAAACTTACAAGTAGAAGTTTTAAGATGAGGTCTAAAAGTGGCCTATGTAAACCGGTTAGAACAACTCTGTAATTCATCTAAATAGCTCCATATGGACAAGAAGTTTCACACAATCTACAACCAACACAAAACTTTTCATTAATTGACATTGCACCATTGATCTCTTGCAAGGCTGGACAAAGCGTTCCAGAGACACAATGTGGCTTTTCATTTTTCTTAAAACAGATACATTTTTTTGTATTGACCTTTATTGGAGATGATTTTGATATATTATTACAGCTGTATGGGAAAACAACATTGGATGTTTTAAACTTACTAATTTTAGAGACAGTAGGTAAATTAACTGAACCTACCCCATCGTTCAAAAATATAAATTCAATATTTTTCATCATTGGTAAGAGTTTGTTATTAACATTGGAAAGATTTCCAACATAAAACAGATTTGAATTAGGTTTATTGAAAGTAATTCCAATAACTTTTTCAAGACTAACATTAATATACCCAAAGATTCTCCTAACAGATGGACAGTTCACATCAGTGGTTAATATTTTATCTTTGAGATTGATGTTTTTATGTATTATAATAAAAGGACAACCAGGACATAGTATATCTCTACAGAATCTCACACTATTATTGTTAGGCTCAAATTTTACATCAAAGGACTGCTTTGAGTTATTATTCTTGAAAAAAAGGTATTCAGAAATTGTAGCTACACTACAGCCTGAGATGTATGAAAAATCACTAAAATAAGGGACAAAAAACTTCAAAAATATACCATCTTGACTATTAAATGACACATTTCCATTACCTTCATAGGGATCTTTAAAATGTTTTAAAAGATACTTGTATATAGACTCAAATTTATCAAGATCTTTTATTGAATTGAGATTATCAAAGGTTTTCTGCGTTATAAAGCTTGATACCCTTTCTATGCTACAATCTACGCTATTAATGCCGATGAAGCTGCTCAAAGAATTTTCATTACAACACAACAATACAGGAATTTTAAACTCTTCCGAGATTTTTACAGCAATACTAAACCTTTCAAGAAGATTTTCGATATTCCTACAAAATATAATTGGTACATCTACCCTTTTGGGAAGCTGAGTTGTTACAAATAGAGCAATACCTCTTAATTCCAGATCAGATCTTGGAGAGATAGAAGAATGATAGAAACCTACTCCACCCGAACCTGAAACAGCAGAAGACAGAATAAGTTCTATTGATTCATTAGTATTCAAAGGTACAGAGAGACCCTTTGATTCCAAAGGAACCGGAAAGTTCTGCTCTACATAAATGAGGCTGTATGACCCCCTTCCAAGTAAATCAGCCAATATTTCGTAACTACTTTTTATCTCCATATAAACTTTTTAATATAATTTTAAAATTTTTACAACATATTTTATTGAAACAAAACTTCAATCTTTTTATTTCTTATTATTCTTCTTACTGTTACCTTTACTGTTTTTATCATTTTTGTATCGATCCTCGACACTACAACTACCAGAGGATCAGCCACCCCCTTTAAATAAACCCATGAATAAAATTAAAACAACAAATATTATAACACCAATATATTCAGACAAGTAGCACCTCAAATTTCTTTGTAGTTTTAATTATACATATTATAATCTTTTTTTCAACAATTTTTCTGTTATTTCTAAAGTCAAGTCAAACTTTATTACTACTTTGAAATGTCACATTTTTTCTCTTCCAGCCCCTCCAAGGATGATCTTCTGAAGGTCTTACCTTTGCTTTTTTCTCTTTCTTTGTTATCTCCTTTATCAAGCTCTTATCATTTATCCTCATATTTAAAAGCTCTTCTTCATTATTTATCTTTAACTCCCCTCTATCAAAAGCCTCAAGATAGGGGATTTTCTTGTCCTCATATAAAAGTTCTACCTCTCCATCAAGCCTCTCACATACCTAAATCCATCTTCCTGCATAACTTCTTATTCCTTCATGAGGAAGTAACTGCCAAAGCTTACCCTGACACTTTACTGTATTATCTTTATCTACTTTCCTGGAATGCCTTATTGAAAAGATGAGGTCAAGGGCTATGTCTGCGGTAATGGCCTATAGAGGCTTTCTACTTCAAAAGTATATCGTTTGTTACACAAGAAAAGAAATTCTTCTTTTAAAAACCTATTGGCCTCTTCATAGTTCTTTATCCCTCCTAATCTCATCTTTTTTATTAACCTATCCTGAAAGAATCTAAATTTCCTTTCTATCCTACCTTTTGCCTGAGGAGTGTTTGTATTGATTAGTTTAATTCCAAGCTCTCCTAAAGCCCTTTCTATTTGGGTTTCCTTCTGTTCCACTTCTAAGTGATAATGCAATCCTCCATGTCTTGTAGTTTTAAAATGAGATGCTCTATCTGTGTAAAAAGCCATCTCTTTTGAAGATAGGCTTTTATAACTGTCATATTGGCCTTTACTGTATCTTTTGGATGAAACTCTGCGTAAAACAAATCCATCTGCATCATCAATCATTGCTAAAAGCCACCATGGATCCTTTATTCCTTCAAGCCATCTATGCTGGGATGAGTCCATCTGAACAACCATCCCTGCTTTTGGCATCCTTCTACGCTTTCTATAGATCTTCCTCCTTTTGTGTGGTTAATGGAGTCCTTCTTTTATTAAAATCTTCCTTATACTTGAGATATTATCTCTTTCCTTCAGATATTCTCTAAAATTAAGAGGGTTAAATAAATTGTTTTTCTTGGGTTTCTTTAAATTGAGGAGTGATTTTAAAATTTGCTGGACTCTCAGGACATTTTCTTAAAAAGCCTTCCAGTCCATCATTGATAAATCTTTTTTTAACTTTAGAGTTTGTCTGTAGCTAATACCAAGAAGGTCTTTAGCCTCTTTTAGACTTATAAACCCAGAAACTACATCTTTCAAAACTACAAATCTAATAATTTCTTCCTCCGTAAAAAGTTATT
>JAIWOA010000090.1 GCA_020217115.1 Calditerrivibrio sp.
AATGGTGGATTTGTACTAAAAAAATCACCATCTTCAATAACACTTTATGATATTGTGTCAGTAACCGAAAGCTCACTAAATATTTTTGAATGCAAAAAATATATTGGGAATAACTGTAGTTTTGGAAATATCCTCGATTCTATAAACACAAAATTTATAGAAACATTAAAATCTATAACACTTGAAGATATATTAAAAACTAACAACATAGATATCACGAATTTTGTGATATAAAACTTTATGGAGGAAAAAATGAAAGGATTAGAGTCTTTACTGCTTCACCATGGTTACACACCTGACAACACAGGTGCAAGAGCTGTACCAATTTACCAGACATCATCCTATGAATTCAAATCAACAGAACATGCAGCAAACCTTTTTGCATTAAAGGAGCCAGGGTTCATATATACAAGATTGATGAATCCTACCCAGGATGTCTTAGAAAAAAGATTGGCGGCTTTGTATGGTGGAACATCTGCACTGGCGGTATCTTCAGGTCAGACAGCAATAAGTTACTCAATATTAAATATTACACGACCAGGTGATAATATAGTAAGTACATCCTTTCTCTACGGTGGCACATATAATCTATTCAAATATACAATGAAGAAATTGTGCAGAGAGGTAAGATTTGTTAATACTGGCAATATATCAGAAGTCAAAAATGCAATAGATAAAAATACAAAAGCAATCTATATCGAAAGTATAGGAAATCCAAAAAATAATGTAAATGACTATTCTGAATTGTCAAAATTGGCAAAAGAGTTTGGAATACCATTGATAGTTGACAATACAGTCTCACCTTACATCCTCAATCCTTTTGAATATGGAGCTGACATTATTGTAAAATCACTTACTAAATTCACCACAGGCAATGGAACAAGTATAGGTGGAGCAATTATTGAAAAAGGTGACTTCAATTGGAATAATGGGAATTTCCCAGAGATGACAGAAGAGGATGAGTCGTATCATGGTTTAAAATATTGGGATACCTTTGGATGGCATGACAATGCAGCAATAAAAGGTGTTATTTTTACAATAAAAATAAGACTACAGCTACTAAGGGATATTGGTGCTTGCATAAGCCCATTTAATTCATTTTTAATAATAGAAGGTTTAGAAACATTGCCTTTAAGAATGAAAAAACATTGCGAAAATGCACAGAATGTAGCAGAATTTTTATCAAAACATCCCAATGTTTCATGGGTAAACTATCCAGGCTTAGAATCACACCCTGACCATGGAAATGCCAAAAAATATCTGAAAGGGAATTATGGAGCTATAATAGGATTTGGAGTAAAAGGTGGATATGAAGCAGGTAAAAAATTTATAAATTCTTTAAAAATGATATGCCATCTGGCAAACATAGGGGATGCCCGATCTCTTGTTATACATCCTGCAAGCACAACTCATCAACAACTTTCAAAGGATGATCTAATAAAGTCTGGAGTAAGTGAAGATTTTATAAGGCTATCTGTAGGGATAGAGAACGTAGATGACATAATAGAAGATATAGATACTGCACTGAGGGCTTAGATTATGAATAATTTTGAAAGATATTACCAGACATTTGGCAATACTCCAATAATACCCCTTAACAATATAGGCAAAGGGGTAAATGGAAAAATTTTTGGGAAGTTGGAAAGTAGAAATCCAGCGTTCTCCGTAAAAGATAGAATAGCCTATGCAATGATTACTGATGCAATACGAGATGGTAGACTCAAACAGGGTATGGAGATTATAGAACCCACCAGTGGCAATACCGGAATAGCTTTATCTATGGTGGGGGGATCTTTAGGATACAAAGTAACCCTTACAATGCCAGAATCTATGAGCATAGAAAGAAGATCACTGATGAAGATGTTTGGCGCCAATATTATTTTGACACCAGCAGAAAAGGGGATGAAGGGAGCTATAGATATGGCAAATGAGATGATATCTTCAGAACCTTCAAGATATTTCCTACCTTCCCAATTTGATAATCCATCAAATCCCACAATACATGAATCGACAACAGGGCCAGAAATATTTAGAGATATGATGGGGGAGATAGATTTTTTTGTAGCTGGAGTTGGTACTGGTGGAACAATTTCTGGAACATCAAGATTTTTAAAAAAGTCAACCTCTGGAAGGTTAAAAAGTGTAGCTGTGGAACCAGCCAAAAGCCCTGCAATTACTAAATTTTTAAACAAAGAACCGTATACCCCAGCCCCTCATAAAATTCAAGGTATTGGAGCTGGCTTTATACCAAAAAATCTTGATTTAAGTTTAATTGATGAGGTAATTACAATAGATGATGAAGAGGCAATGGAGCATGCCAGGATCTTATCTAAAAAGGAAGGGATACTTGCAGGAATCTCAAGTGGAGCAAATCTGGCAGCAGCCATAAAAGTAGCAAGTAGATTAGAAAACAGAGACAAAAAGATAGTTTTTATAATCTGTGATACTGGAGAACGTTACCTTAGCACAGCTCTATTTCAATAGCTATATATAAATAAAAATGGGTGGGAGATATTCAGTTTCCCACCCACAAAAGTTATAGATGTTTTTTGGCATGTTCCATTGCTTTATCCAAATCTGAAAATAGATGTTTTTCGTGTATAACCTCAGTTATTCCCAATTTCCCCATGATATCAATAATTTCCTCTCTAGCATATATTATTACCTTGATCCCCTGATCATTCAAATTCAAAAACATATCCTGCAAAGCAAATACGGCAGAAGAATCTATGAAAGGGACCTTGCTACAATCGAATAATACAACTTTTGTACCCAAAAGATCGTTACCTCTGTCAACAACCTGTGTAGTAGAACCAAAGAAGAAAGGTCCATCGATAACAACAAACCTTATACCATCTTTTATATCTAAAATATTTTCCGCAGAACCCTGACCACTGATATCAACGTTAAACTGCTTTGCCATCCTATAAGTTAACAAAATAGATGCAAAAACAAGACCAACCCCAACAGCAACTATAAGATCAACGAAAACCGTAAGGGCAAAAACAACAAACATAACTAAGACATCATGTTTTGGTGCAACTTTCAGCAATTTTAGAAACTTATAATCTATTATATCTACTCCAACTTTTATCAGAATACCAGCCAATAAAGCCATTGGAATATGGGAGGCATATTTGCCGAAACCGAGCAGAACAACCAGAAGAAAAACTGCATGTATCATCCCTGAAAGTCGTGTAGTACCTCCAGTTTTCACATTTATAACAGTTCTCATAGTGGCACCAGCTCCGGGGATTCCACCAAAAATACCAGCAAAGAAATTACCTATCCCCTGCCCTATCAACTCCCTATTTGGATCATGCTTTGTCCTTGTAATTGAGTCAGCTACCAGCGATGTTAATAAAGAGTCTATAGCACCCAGTATAGACAAGCTCAAGGCAAAGGTAAATGCAACACTTATCAAATGTAAATCGATCTTAGGAATATTAACAGCAGGGAAACCTTTGGGTATATCCCCTATAGTTTGGAGATTAATATTAAAGTATGCCGTTATCGGAGTTATAACTAACAAAGCTAAAAGTGGTGTAGGAACAAACTTTGCTATTTTTTTTGGAGTTAAGTACAACACAATTAAAGTGGCAACAAATACAATAAGTGCATTTATATTAATATTGGAAATACTGTTCCCAAGACCTAATATTGTCATTATTGGTGAACCTTTTACAGGACTACCAATTGCAGGGTTTATTTGAAGTATAATAATAATGACACCTATACCTGTCATAAAACCTGAAACAACTGGGTACGGTATATACTTAATAAATATACCAGCCTTGACAATACCAAGAATAATTTGAAAAATCCCAGCCAAACAAACAATTAAAACAATGGATGAAATATCCCCTTTTGTAGCAGCAACTATCGATGCCATCACAACTGTCATAGGACCTGTTGGTCCAGAAACTTGGGTTTTAGTTCCACCAAACAAAGCTGCAAAAAAGCCTAAAAATATAGCTCCATACAATCCAGCCTTTGCACCCATACCACTTGCAACCCCAAATGCCAGAGCAAGTGGCAGAGCTACAATCCCCGCAGTAATACCACCATAGATATCACCTTTAATGTTAGAAAAATTGTATTTATTCATTTAATACCCCCTTATTTTCCAAATAATACTTATTTCTATTTGTGTCAACATGTTTTTGATTAAGATTAACATAAGGTAAACAATTATTCTTACCATTAACTATAAAATAAATTGGTTACTTTAAAATAGATAACTATTGAAAATAATCCTTTTTTTATCTATAATGCAGCTATGAATCTGATATTTGATCTTGACAATACTATTTACAGCAGCGAACGAGGAGTTTTAGAGGCCATCAACCAGAATATCAATAGGTTTATGGTAGAATATGCTGGGATAGAACGTAGCGAAGTTGATCTTCTCAGACAAAAATATAGGCAGGAGTATGGAGTTACACTAAGAGGGCTAATTCTTCATTATGGGATATCACCTGAAGATTATCTTGAATTCGTTCACAATATTGACTATTCAAGGCTGATAAGTAAAGACGAATCACTGTTCAATATTTTAAATAAATTACCAAACAAAAAATTTGTTTTTACAAACTCATCAAGGAAACATGCAGAAAATATTTTATCCCACCTTGGTATAAAAGAGTTTTTCAGCAAAATAATCTCCATAGAGGACACAAAGTATACACCAAAACCAAAACCCTTGAGTTTTAAAATAATGCTTGAACAACTTGATGTTGAACCAGAAAAATCTTTCTTCTTTGATGATATGCCTGAAAATATAGAAACAGCTAAAAAACTTAAATTTAAAACTGTACTGATAGGTAAATCAGAACATTTTCCCAAAGCAGACTATACAATAAAAGATATATATGAAATTCAAAATATTGAGGAAATTATACAATGAAAAACGATCTCCTAACTGTTTACAGCTACTTCTCCCACAATTTTAGAACATGTACCTCTACAATAGTTGCTACAATAGAGGCTCTAAAAATGGAATTGATTGATGTAAATAGTGATGAAATGAAGAGTATCTACGAATCATCATTTATTATGGATATACTTGATGTATGCCTAAACATATGTATCGATCACATTCTAAACTTAAATTCGAAGGCAAGCGATTATGATTTAAATATAACAAATTTGATAAAGAAGTTTGTAGAAGAACAAAAGCAGCTAATAGAACTTAGCGAACTGGAGGTTGAGATACCTGAAGAAGATTTTATAGTCAACAAAAATAGCTACATAATAAAAAATCTTCTCCAGATAATTTTATTTGAAGGTACAAAGAATGCAACCCATAAACTCAAAATAAAAATAGATGGCAAAACCATATTTATACAATTGAAAGACTCAAAAGATAACCCTAATGATATATTTGGTATATTCAAAAATATTTTTAAACAAAATGGGGTAAATTTTGAGTATAATAAAGATGAATACATATTGGAGTTTTAGATGAAAATACTACTTGCAGATGATGAACTTAGACTTAGAAAAGTTGTTGTTTTACATCTAAAGAAATTTAACTTTGAGGTCATTGAGGCTAATAACGGTTTGCAGGCTGTAGAATTGGCAAAATCCAATAAGCCAGATGTAATAGTACTTGACGTAATGATGCCTGAAATGGATGGCCTTGCTGCATGCAGGGAAATAAGAAGTATACCAGAATTTTCAGATACCCCCATTATCATGCTTACAGCAATGGCGACTGAAAATGATATACAGGCTGGTATAAAGTCTGGAGCTTCAACCTACATAACAAAACCCTTTAGTCCAAAAGAATTGGTGGATAAAATACAGGAGCTATCATCTAAATGATAAATATTGCTTTTTTAGGCAATAAGTATATTAGTGATGAAATAAAAAGTTTACTAAGTGGTGATGCCATCCCTACAACTACAACCAAAGCAGACATCTTTATATTATCAGTTGATTCAGCAAACGATTTAATCAATCAACCCAAAAGATTTGACAAACCAACCATCCTCTATATAAAGAAAAATGATCCAAATTTAATATCCATAATAAAAAATTACAACTTCTCTGGTATTTTAACTGCTTCAATCTCTAAAGAAAATTTAATAAAAAAAATAATGACAATTCCCGGTATGGAAAGTAATAAAAATATTGATGAACTTGAAATCTTGAAGAGTAAAATATTAGCAAAAGCAGAGAATATACCCCCATTACCTGTAGTTGCTCAAGAACTATTAAAACTTACACGAAGTGATGAAACGTCACTAAAACTGATTATCGAAAAGATAAAAACTGATCAGGGGATATCATCTAAGGTTTTGAAACTTATAAACTCACCCTTTTATGCTTTAAGAAAAGAGATATCTTCTATAGATCAGGCATCTATGCTTTTGGGGACAACCACAATAAAAAATATTGTTTTATCAATTTCCATAGAGGAATTTTACAAAAAAAACTTTTCTCTTTACAAAACCACTGGAAACGAGCTATGGCAACACTCCCACGATACTGCGGTAATAGCAGAATTTTTAGGTAAAAAATGTAAACTTGACCCGGATGCTTGTTACCTATCAGGATTGATGCACGATGTTGGGAAGATAGTTTTGGTGGATTTTCTATTAAAAGAGGTAGATGATTACAATGACGAAAAAAAACTTACAGGTACTACACATCAGGAGATAGCTTCAGTTATACTATCTAAGTGGGGAGTAAATAAAGATATTATCAATGCTGTACTTGAACATCACAACCTATCTGACAATATCTTTGAAAAGGTACTTTACTATTCAAATCAGATATCCCATAACATGAACGATGAAGGTCTATTTGAAACCATTAAAAAAGAGCTAAAGATAAAAATAGATGACCTTTTATCTATTTTAGAGCATTTTAGAGATAGCAAACATGAATGAAAAGATATTTAATATACTGCTTTCAGAAAACATAAATTCATTTATAAAAAATATTCAACTTTATTTGGATAGTTTGAATATAAAAAAATATATTATATGGGAGATTAATAACAATATTGCAATACCATATGTTAAAACAATTGAAGAGGAGATATTTTTTTGTGATATAACAGATCTGGGTTACCAGAACATCGTATGTTCAGATGAACCAGGTCTATTTTCATTGTCAGAAGGGGTAGATATCTATAAATCACTTTTTTTAGTTCATAATGAGATTCTACTTATGGCAATATCAATATGTGAAGAAACATCCTTAAAATGTAAAGAATTTTACGATGTTGCAGAGCTTCTATCTACAAAGTTATATGAACTAAGGGTAAATGAATCAAGAACAAATATGTTCATAGAATATCAGAAAAAGATCGATTTTATAAAAAAAGCCAGTGATATCTTGAGGTCTGTTGAAATTGAAAATATAGTACCAAAATCTTTGTCATTCTTCATGGATATATTTGAGTCTGAAGCTGGTGTAGCCATACAAAATAATGAATCCTACTTAATAGGTTTTTCAAAGGAAGATATGGACAAGCATATATTTATCGATGGAATCCCTATGACAGATTTCATCGAAACAATCAATAAAACAGAATATATCGACTCTGGAATATCTTCTGAAAAGTTTCTAATAAATAATCTTTTTGTTGTTTATGAACCAAAGATTGGACTTAAGGTAGCTATATTTAATGTCAAATCATCCTTTTATCCTGATAAGGAGTTCTCAGAAATCATTGCACATATAACATCAATTGCTGTGGAAAATGCAATCAATCATAAAAATGAGGTGCGTCTTAAGCTTGAAGAGAAGGAGATGAATACCACTGCAGATATTTTAAATAGATTTGTTGACAAAGAGATATCCTTTGTTGATGATGGTATACAAATATTTGGTGTCAGCTACCCTGCAAAGCAGACTGGGGGAGACTTTTTAGGTATACACAGGGAAAATGATAACATAATTATATGCCTTGCAGATGTTTGTGGTAAAGGTTATTCAGCAGCAGTGATAACAGTAGCAATTTCCACTATGTTTGAGCAGATAAAAACACAAAAAACTAAAACCCCATCAATGTTTGCAGAAAATCTTACAAAATTTCTACTGGATAAGAGACTTGAAGGAAGATTTGTTACTATTTTTATAGGTGTAATTTCTATAAAACAGAAAAAAATGAGTTATATTTCCCTTGGACATGAACCTGTTTTTATAATAAATGGAGATAATGTCATAAAAATTTCATCTGAATATATGCCTTCTGGAATAATACTTGAGGAATATATCGATTCTGTAGTCAACCTTGAAAACAATTCATCAATATTTATTTACAGTGATGGCTTGATAGAATATATAGATTATAATAATTTAGAAAAAATCTTATTACTCCAGCAAGGTGATCCTGAAACATTTATAAAAAATCTCTATGATAGTCTGGTCACTGATAAAAGTAACCAGATGGATGATTTTACATGTATCAAAATAGATATGAAGGGGTAAATTTTGGAAGAGAAGTCAAAACAGATACAAAATATGTTTAACAACATAGCACCTAAATATGATTTTTTAAATAGATTATTAAGTTTCAGGAGAGATGTTTATTGGAGAAAAAAAAGTATCTCCCTTATGAATATTTCTGGAGATATAAAAATACTTGATCTTGCCTGTGGTACCGGGGATATGACCGTTGAGTTAAAACAAAATTATCCTGATTCTGAAATAGTAGACTCTGATTTTAGTATAAATATGCTAAATATAGCAAAGCAGAAGGTTGGCGATACTCCACTTATAGCTGGAGATGCCCACTATCTACCATTTAAAAATAACAGTTTTGACCGTATAATGATAGCTTTTGGTTTTAGAAATGTAACAAACAAACCTTTAGGACTCTCAGAGATGTACCGTATTTTGAAACCAAACGGAATACTTTGTATTCTGGAATTTTCACAGCCAGATGGGAAGTTTTTCAGTTCTGTTTACAGATTTTATTTCACCAGAATATTACCTGCAATAGGTGGAGTTGTGTCAGGAAACCGAAAAGCGTATGAGTATTTGCCAGACTCTGTTTATAATTTTCCTAAAAAAAATGAATATAGAAAGATGATCTTAGATGCTGGATTTAAAGATGTAAACTTTAATTTTATGACTTTTGGAATATGTAATGCTGCTATTTGTACAAAAGGAGGATATTGATGGGCTACAAAGACTTGAGAGAATTTATCGAACTACTTGAAAAAGAAAAAGAATTGGTAAGAATAAAAACAGAATGCGATCCTATACTTGAAATTACTGAGATCACAGATAGAGTATCGAAAAATCATGGCCCTGCCCTACTCTTCGAAAAACCTAAAGGTTCAGAACATCCTCTGCTAATAAATACCTTTGGTTCAAATAGAAGAATGAACATCTCTTTGGAAGTTGATAAACTTGAAGAACTTGGGGAAAGAATAATAAACCTTATTGACAGAAATGTTCCACAAAACTTCTTTGATAAGATGAAATCTCTTCCCATGCTATTTGAACTCAATCAGATCTTCCCAAAAATTGTAAAGAATGGTGTATGTAAAGAGGTCATATTAAAAGGTGAGGATGTAGATCTTTTTAAATTCCCAATATTACAATGTTGGCCCAATGATGCAGGTAGATTCATAACTCTTCCAAACATATTCACAAAGGATCCAGAGACAGGAGCTCGTAACTGTGGCATGTACAGAATGCAGGTTTACGATAAAAAGACAACAGGTATGCACTGGCATATACACCATCATGGAGCTGAACATTTTAGAAAGGCTAAAAAGATGGGATTAAAAAAACTTGAAGTTGCAGTATCCATAGGTTCAGACCCAGCCGTTATATACTCTGCTACAGCTCCAGCACCTGATGGAATAGATGAAATGTTACTTGCAGGGTTCATAAGAAAAAAACCTGTAGAGCTTGTAAAGTGTGAAACCATAGACGTTGAGGTACCAGCAAACAGTGAAATAGTGTTGGAAGGTTATGTTGATATAGATGAACTAAGACTTGAAGGGCCTTTTGGTGACCACACAGGATACTACTCCCTCGCTGATATGTACCCTGTATTTCATGTAACATGTATAACCCATAGAAAGAACGCCATATATCCAACTACTATTGTTGGCAAACCACCAATGGAAGACTGCTACATGGGTGTTGCAACAGGTAGAATATTTTTACCACTACTAAAAAAACAGGTTCCAGAGATTGTAGATATGGCACTTCCCCTTGAAGGGGTTTTTCATAATATTATGTTTATATCAATAGATAAAAAATATCCCATGCAGGCAAAGAAGATTATGAATTTTGTATGGGGGACAGGGCAGATGATGTTCACAAAAATGATCGTAATCGTCGACAAAGATGTTGATGTTCAAAATACATCGGAAGTCCTATGGAGACTTGGAAACAATGTTGACTGGAAAAGGGATATTGTAATAATGGAAGGACCCCTTGATGCCCTTGATCACTCATCTCCATACCCTTATTGGGGAGCTAAAATAGGTATAGATGCTACAAAAAAATGGGCATCTGAAGGGCATAATAGAGAATGGCCAGAGGATATTGTTATGTCTGAAGAGATAAAAAAACTTGTAGATGAAAAGTGGAAATCCCTCGGGTTATAATCTACTTTTTGATAAAATAATATAGATTAACAATGGATAATATTCATAACATAATAGGTATACTGGATGAGTTATACCCTGATGCAGCCTGTTCCTTAAACAACATGGATATTTATCAGCTTACCATAGCCACCATTTTGAGTGCTCAATGTACAGATGAGAGGGTAAATCTCGTAACTAAAAGTTTCTTTGAAAAATACCCCAATTTTTATGCCTTAGCTGATGCACCTTTAGATGATATAAAGAATGAAATAAGATCTACAGGATTTTATAACAACAAAGCTATGAATATAAAGGAATTGGCTAAAATAGTTGTTAGAAAATATAATGGTGAAATGCCACTGACAATGGATATCCTTGTAACCCTCCCCGGTATAGGGAGGAAGACAGCAAATGTCTTACTTGGAGAGTATGGAGAAGTTGAAGGTATAGTTGTAGACACACATGTAAAAAGATTAGCAAACCTTATAGGTTTGAGCAAAAGTAATGATCCTGAAAGAATAGAAAAAGATCTCACAGAGATAATTCCAAAAAATAGATGGAGAAAAATCTCACATCAGCTTATACAGCATGGTAGAAATGTATGCATAGCAAGGAAACCGAAGTGTGACATTTGTAGAATAAATAAATATTGTAAATTCTTTATGACTTCAAATATTGACAAAAAGGATATTTAGATATATTTACTGTTATACAATATGCGGGTGTAGCTCAGTTGGTAGAGCATCAGCTTCCCAAGCTGAGGGCCGCGGGTTCGAGTCCCGTCGCCCGCTTTTTTTGTTTTTGTTCCACATTTCCTTTGACTTAACTATAATGAAGGAGCTTTTCCCCTTGAAAATTATTTTTATCAGGTTTATTTTAGGAAAATGATAATAATAATCTTGTTAATACTGTTCATTCCATCTGTCTTGTTTGCCTGGGGTCCTGAAACCCACATAAAAATGGCTTTAGACATACTTGAGACAACTAATTTTAGTCTGATAAGGAACCAGCCAGCATTCTTTATTTTAGGGAATATATTTCCTGACTTTTTCAATTTATTTAAAGATATTTCAATTTTTAAAAAGAATTTACCTACACACTCATGGAAAACCGTTTCGCTTCTATTTGAAAATTCTAAAAATGATGAAGAAAGATCATTTTCCTATGGTTATTCTGCTCATCTCGCAGCTGATATAATAGCACACAACAAAATGATACCACAACACACCCTTTTAAACAATAAATCAAGACTTTTGTCCCATTTTTTAGTAGAGTTAGCATCAATATCCAATGAAAAAAAGATAAAATATATACTTATGGATGCCTTAGATTATGCAGATTCAAGGGGGGAAGTTTTTCTAAGAACTTTTAATATAGAAAAAAAATATTTTAATAGAGAACTATTTATACTCAAAAGTGCTATAAAAATGCAATCGGTATTAAAAATATCAGAAGTAGCTTCCTACATAAAAAACAGAAAAAATCCATCATTTTCGATAAAATGTTCAATATATGAAGAGAAATCCCTTGAGATGGCAAAAAAATCTGTTGAAAATGGTTTCTCAGAGCTAATGAAATATGATCCCAGTGGTAAAGAGGCAATGAAAAAAGCCAAAGAGGTAAGAACAAAACTTTTAAATAACTTTAGCAAAAAGGGTTTAAAAAAGCACGATAGAGAAAATCTTTTTAACAACAGATTTGATCCAAACAGGATAAATGATTGATGGTAGAGACAATTCTGCTAATATCTGCAGGCTTTGTAACTGGAATTATAGGAGCACTGTTAGGCATAGGGGGTGGTTCACTCCTCGTTCCAATACTTGTAATCTTTTTTCATTATCCCATGCATACAGCAGTCGCTGCTGGCCTTGTAACTATAATAGCTACAAGTATATCAACTGCAAATGTAAATTTCTTAAAGGGTACCATAAATCTCAGGTTAAGTATGCTACTTGAATTTATAACTGTAATATTTGCAATTTTAGGGGGTATAGTAGCAAATAAGCTCAACGATTCTTTTCTAAAAGTGATGTTTGGAGTTATTTTATCCATTGTTGCATTTCTCTATATAAAGGAAAGTATAAAACCTTTAAATAATAACTGCAATGGAAATATAAAGCACAACCGTTATACCGACAGATATTATGATCCAGACAAAGGTGAAGATATTATATACACACCAGTAAATATATTTTTCTCATCAGGAGTATCTGCCCTTGCTGGTTTAGCATCTGGAATGCTTGGTATAGGGGGCGGTGTATTTCAGGTACCGGCAATGAATTTGATATCTAAAATGCCATTAAAAGTTTCAATAGCTACCAGTAACTACATGATAGGCTTAACAGCAGCTGGTGGTAGCATCCCATATATAACCCATGGAAAAATTCTACCATTTCTCTCTATAAATATGATAATAGGTGTTATCTTTGGATCTAAATTTGCAAACAATAAATTTCATAAAATAACAGATAAAAAATTAAAAATAGTATTTGCCATGTTTCTACTGTTTGTTTCTCTACAAATGCTTTATAATGGGTTAAAATGATTACAGATGACAGAATTATAAAAACAAAAATATCTATATTTTACAGCAAATCAGCAAAATATATAATAGTGCTGTCGATAATATCATCTTTTCTTAATATAGTAGAAAGTTTTTTAAATATGGATAAAAGTTTTATAGATAAGTTCCAATATATGTTGGTTATTTCAATGGTATTGATACCATTTATAGGCATAGTAATAGCAATTCAAGGCTTCCATATGCAAAAAAATAGATTCTTCGAGTTGTTGTCACTTCTTATTTTATTTTCGATTATTATTGCAGCTATACTAAAAATTTAATCTTTTTTTATGATTAAAAGACTTATATCATCTCTCTGTATACTATTTTTTGTAAAGTTTAATATTGAGCTAAGTATGGCATTTTTTATTTTTGGTGGATCCATATATGCATGTTCCCTTAACAGTGAAATAAACCTTTCTTTACCATAAAATTCACCAAATTCATTTTCTGCTTCTATCACCCCATCTGTATAAAGAATCATCATATCCTGTGAATCAAGTTTTAATTTAAATTCCCTGTAACTATAGTCTTCCAGAACGCCTATAAGTATGTCACTACCTTCCCCTTCGATTATATTCCCATCGTTAATGATAATAGGGGGATAGTGTCCTGCGTTGCAATAGTATATCTCTCCATTATTCGTATTAAACCTCATGTAAAGAGCAGTTATAATAAAATCATGCTTATTTATCTGCGGGAAGATCTCCTTAGTAATTATTCTTAAAACTCCAGCCGGGGTAATCTCAGGTCTTATGATCAGGGTAGTCCTTATAATACTTCTCATCTGTGACATTATGAGAGCAGATGCCATGTTATGCCCGGAAACATCGGCTATGACTATATCTACGATACTGTCATTCACATATATGATATCATAGTAGTCTCCCCCTACATACACAGATGGTGAGTATGAGGATTCCACAGTAAAACCTTTGTAACCACTTTTTTCTATATTAACAAGATAAGATTGGATCATCTTTGCTATTTCTAATTCCTTTGATACCTCTTTTACCTTAATAAGTTCCTCATTTTTATTGTGATTATTTATCAAAAAAGCTAATTGCTGTGCAATACTTTCAAGAATCTTTGTAAAATCATCATGAAACATATTTTTATAATTTTTAGAAAATAGTGATATAACACCCTCCAATACACCATCTATAACAAGCGGGATATGACAAAAGGATTTAACACCTTTATTTTTCAATTCTGAAGCGTAGGTAGTTTCATCAGAAAATTCTATATCGTTTATATAAATAGGTTTAACATTTGCAATACTTCTACCAATAAAGGTATTTTCAAAATCTATCTTTCTTATATGGGAAATCATCTTGAAAGAATTAATATCTCCAGAAGACACCAATGTCTCAAGGACATCCTCTTTCTTTTTCCTTATAACCACAAGATCAAACCTAAGGGTTGTTCTGATCATATCAGCAGTATGTTGAAGCTTATTTATCAGATCCGTGGTAGAGGAAAACTGTTTGGATATCTCAAGCAGGAGATTTAGCTCTGTTATTCTATGTATTAGTGTATCTCTTGATTCTCCCAACCCGAGATTAACAAGATCTTTAAACATGTTAAAGACATCTCTGTCACCTTTCCCAGATATCTCCATATAGTAATTTAATATTATATCAGCAGCACTTGGACCAACAGCCTGAGCAATATTATCTTTAGCCTTTTTGACAAAAATATTTATATCTGAGCTATCCAATTCATTTTTACTTTTACCAATCTCTTTCAAAAATTCATTTACCATTTTCTTTGAATAGTCTGCACCAAAGAAATTAGTTAAAATATTCTCCACATCAATAAGGCTTAATCTTTTTGAAACATCAGACCTGCCAAGAAGAAAATGGAACCCAAGACTATCAACACAAAGGGATGCTGTCTCCTTCTCCTCTTCATTCTGCTCCTTGAATAATGTTAACAAAACTATAAAAAATATATTAAAAAACATGCTCCAGAAAAGAGAATGGGACCATTGATTAAGACCATGAAGACCAAATAGTGCTGATGGATTTAAGAACTCAATATTAAAAAGTCCATGGTTAAGAATATCTTCACTAATGAGACCAGCCTTAGCAGAATATGGAATAATCAGGGTATAAAACCAGATAATTGTTCCCGACAATATCCCATAAAAAATAGCAACTTTAGAGATCCCCTTAACAAAAAGCCCTATAATAATCGAGGGGGCAACTTGAGCAATTGCAGCAAAGGATATCAGCCCAAGATCAACAAGACTAAGATTCTCACCAACAATATGATAAAACAAGTAGCTAAAAAATATTATTCCAACAACTGAAATTCTCTTAATATGGGTGATATACCTCCCAATATTTCTCTTTAAAAAATATTTTATAAATAAATTTACAACTATGTTGTTCACAAACATGTTAGAAAGGCTTACTGTAGAAACTATTATCATACCTGTAGCAGCAGATAATCCACCAAGGTACGTTATTATGGAAAGTATTGGGCTATTATCTTTTTTTAATATCCCTAACACAGTGTAATCTGGGTTATAACCACTTACAAGAAATACTTTCCCAGCAATGGCGATTGGAATAACAAATAGATTTATCAGAAAGAGATACAATGGAAATAGATACATTGCTGTTTTTACATGTTTTGCAGCACCATTTTCCACAACAGCCATCTGAAATTGCCTTGGTAAAAACATAACTGCAAACATACTCATAGTAATCATGGCAAACCATTTACCATAACTATTTTCACCATGTTCAAGGGTAAGCAACTTTGAAATATTTTCTAAATCTGAATTGTTATAAAGGTAATCAAGAAATCCTGAGAAACCATTCATGAATTTCAATGAATATACCCCTACAAGAAGGAAAATAGAAAGTTTTACCACAGATTCAAAAGCTATAACACCCACCAAACCTGGATGTTTTCTGCTTTCCCCAATATGGTGTACCCCAAAACTTGATGCAAGAATACCCATGAAAAACGATATATAAAAAGCTGTATCAAGATAAAATGGTAGATTGTATGATAGCTCCTTTCCAGAAACTATAAGAAATGTCTCACTTATTGCCTTCAACTGTAAAGAAATGTACGGTACAACACCCACAATACATAGAAACGAAACTATTATTCCAATTCTTTTTGATCTTCCATATCTGAAGCTGACAAAATCTGCAATGTTGTTTATATTATGTCTCTCCGATATACTTATCATTTTCCTAAGCAAAAACCACCAGGAAAATACCATCAATGTTGGACCTATGTAAATAGCAAGAAATTCAATCCCACTCATTGTTGCTCTACCAACGGAACCGTAGTATGTCCAGGCAGTACAGTAAACACCGAGAGTCAATGAATACACTATTGGGTTATATATATACCTTCTATCTTTTTTAAACAAACGACTGGACAACAATGCAACAATGAAAAGTAGTCCAACATAGACAACTGTTGTTATAAGAACAGTAGCAAGATTAATCTTCATGTTTCAAAAAAAACCTTACAAATAGATATATAACCAATATTGATAGTATCCATCCTACAAAAAAATAGAAATAAAGCAACGGAATCTTGAAAATAAATAACACCTTATCAAATATTTTGATAAATGGATAATTTATAAACATAAAACCACAACCAAAAAAAAACATCCATAATCCCAGTCTATTGCCACCCATTCTACCACCTAAACCATGGAATCAATCAATTTTTACAATATATCGCCCCACAAGATTACCCTTAAGCATCTCTGGCACGAGATATTTGATATCTTCCAGATACACCTCTGTATAAATTAAGCTGAGGTCATCAATTTTATATTCATTTGATATTTTATGTAAAATTGCCTCTTTATCATCCCTATGTAGTTCCACAGAATCTATCCCCAAAATGGAAACTCCCCTTAAAATAAATGGAAATACTGTTATGTCAAGCTTTGGAGACTGAGCCAATCCACAAACTGCAACAGCTCCACCATATTTTATGGAACGTATGATACTTGACAATATACTACCACCAACAGAGTCAACAGCAGCATTCCATTTAGGTTTTAAAAGTGGTTTTCCCGAACTATCCTCAACATCTTCCCTACCAATGACATCTTTAGCTCCAATATTTCTTAAAAAATCTCCTTTATCTTTTTTCCCAGTTACCGCAACAACATCAAAACCCAATTTTTTTAAGATACCAATAGAAAACAACCCTACTCCACCAGTGGCACCTGTAACTATTACATCACCACCGCTGATATTAATTCCAAATCTAAGGAGTTTATCTACAGAAAGAGCAGCTGTAAACCCTGCAGTACCATATACCATAAGCTCTTTTAAAGAGATATTTGAAGGTTTTTTTATAACCCACTCTTTAGGAACCCTTATATATTG